>JBIKKU010000123.1:0-7928 GCA_044360245.1 Flavobacteriales bacterium
CCCCAAGTATCCGGCAAAGTGGTGATGAAGGAATTATCCACCATATACCAAACCTCACGGTCGTTTTTCTGTTTCGCGCCCATAACCGAATAGATATTGGCACCGCTTTCTCCTACCGTGTAGGATCCAAACTCAGTAAAAATATTGGGCTCGGCAACACCCTTTTGAGTACAGAATTTCTTGATCTGAGAAACAATTTGCTCAATCATGTATTCATAGTCGAACTCAAAACCTAATGAATTTCGAATTGGCAAACCGCCTCCAATGTTTAATGTATCGAGGGTCGGACAAACTTGCTTCAAGCGATAATAGACATTCAAACACTTTGCAAGTTCAGACCAATAATAGATGTTGTCCTTAATACCGGTATTGATAAAGAAGTGAAGCATCTTAAGTTCGAACTTAGGATTCTTCTTAATCTGGTTCATGTAAAAGTCGATAATATCGATGTATCGAATACCCAATCTTGAGGTATAAAAATCGAATGTGGGCTCTTCTTCGGAGGCAATCCGGATACCAATTTTGAGCTTTCCTTCAATTGCATTTTGGTAAACTTCGAGCTCTTCTTTATTATCAAGCACCGGAATCAGGTTGTGAAAACCTTGATTGGCAAGATCAATAATTTCTTCTGTGTAAATATCACGTTTAAATCCGTTGCAAATAATGAAATGATCTTTGGTGATAAAGCCTCGTTCGATAAGGTCCTTAACGATGTACATATCGTATCCGGAGGAGGTTTCAAGGTGTCCGCCGTTTTTCAGCACTTCTTCCATCACAAATGAGAAATGCGAACTTTTCGTGCAATAACAATATGTATATTTGCCTTGGTAATCAACTTTTGCCATGGCCACGTTGAACATCTTCTTGGCCTTTTGGATTTGTTCTCCAATTTTTGGCAAATAAGTGATTTTCAATGGGGTACCATACTGCTTGACCACATCCATCAAGGGAATGTCGTTGAAATACAACTCGTCGTCCTGAACAGAAAATCCTTCAGTAGGGAAATCGAAAGTTTGTTTGATCAGGTCAAGATATTGGTTTTCCATTTGCAAAAATTTAAGTCAGTCAGATTGACAATTTTTTAACGATGTAACTCACTCGGATTTGTTCGAGGATGCAAAACTAAACATAATAATGTTATGAAAACATTAAGTATCATAGAAATTAAGAGCGAAATCGGGGCGGGAACCCGGGGCGCTAGTCTTGGTCCGGATGCCATTAAGGTTGCTGCCCTGAATTCAGGTAATGACCTTTTCCATAAGCACCGTCCCCAACACATCCTTACCGAAAACCATCTCTTGCACACACCGGTAACCACTCCCTATGGAAAAAGGATAGCTGGTTTGGTGAGAATGTACGAACGGGTAAGCAAAGTGGTAGAGCTTGAGTTGAACAAGGATAAGTTCGCGCTCGTTATGGCGGGCGATCATTCTACAGCAGGCGGAACCATTGCCGGAATCAAAAAAGCATTTCCAAATAAGCGACTTGGGGTCATCTGGGTTGATGCCCATGCCGATTTGCATTCACCTTATTCCACTCCTTCAGGAAACCTGCATGGAATGCCTTTAGGAACAGCACTAGGTTTCGATAATCTGGAAAATAAAATCAACGACATTAAAGATGAAACCAAACAATCGTGGGAGAAACTAAAAAACATTGGGGGAATTTGCCCAAAAATTATTCCTGACGATCTTATTTTCATGGGTGTTCGCGATACGGAACCGGCAGAAAATTTTGTCATAGAAAACAATGAAATCAAAAATTTCACGGTTTCTGAAATCCGCGAAAAAGGAACATCAAAAGTCACTGATGAAGCACTCGAGTACCTCGGAGACTGTGATATCATTTATGTATCGTTTGATGTGGACAGCATGGATCCGACGATATCGCGAGGAACCGGAACACCTGTTGAGAATGGTATTACCGTAGAGGAAGCTCATGAATTAACGCGTGGTTTAGTGGCCTCGCCGAAAACCGTTTGTTTTGAAATAGTGGAGGTAAATCCATGTCTCGATGACAAAATCAATAAAATGGCCGAAACAGCATTCAGCATTGTGAAAAATGTTGTGGAAGAAGTGAATCAAAAGCAATGAAAACAGCAGAACAACATATCGCTCAGGAACTGGAAGTGATTTTAAATTACCTTTTTCCGGGAACAGATTGGTCCACTCAATTAACCCTTCAACAAACCAAAAAGGAATTCGAAGGCGATATCACATTCGTCACTTTCCAGGTTGCAAAACAGGCAAAGCTAAGTCCGGAAGTTGCTGGTGAGAAAATTGGTGAAGCATTGCTTAACACATCTTCCATTGTAAGCAAATTCAATGTTGTAAAAGGATTTTTAAACCTGAGTATTTCCGATAGCTTTTGGACAAGCACCTTACCGGCTATGTTGGAAGTTGATTTCGGTAAGAAAAAAGCAGATTCGGAAAAAACCTATTTGGTTGAATACTCTTCACCAAACACCAACAAACCATTGCATTTAGGTCACCTACGAAATAATTTTTTAGGATACAGTGTCAGTCAGATTTTGAAAGCAAACGGAAACCGCGTGAAAATGGTGCAAGTCATCAACGACCGCGGAATTCACATTTGCAAATCCATGTTGGCCTGGAAAAAATCCGGAAAAAATGAAACACCGGAAAACACGGGGTTAAAGGGTGATAAATTGGTGGGAAAATATTATGTTGAATTTGACAGAGCCTTGCGTGAGGAATTAAAACCCATCATGCAAAAAATTACTGCGGGAGAAAATACCGGTTTGTTTTCTGCTGCAGAACAGGAAAAATTAAATGTATTGGTAGGCAAACTCGGACCACTTCAGGCTTTATTAAGTGAAGAACAAAAGAAGATTGATCCTACTGTATTTGCTTTAATTGACAAAGATTTTGAAGCGATTGCCCAAGAGATAAAATCCAATGCCGGTCCGGCAAAAAACCTGATTAAGGCCTTCGAAAAAATTGAAAAGCCCGATGCTCAGCAAAAAGAATTACTCAAACAGATCAGAAATATCCATGGCATTGAAGTAAAAATCGATGAGCTGAAAGCTGAAATCAAAGAAATGGCGCAGAACAAAACTGCGTTAATGAAGGAAGCGCAGCAGATGTTGCAATTGTGGGAACAACAAGATCCTGACACGATTGCATTATGGAAAACCATGAACGGATGGGTTTATGAAGGATTTAACCAAACCTATAAAACCATTGGTGTTTCTTTTGATAAACTCTATTACGAAAGCGAAACGTATTTGCTTGGAAAAGATCAGGTACTGGAAGGACTTGAAAAAGGCGTGTTTTTCAAAAAAGAAGATGGTTCTGTTTGGTGTGATCTGACAGCGGATGGTCTTGATGAGAAATTGGTTTTACGTGGCGACGGAACTTCGGTTTACATCACGCAGGACATTGGAACTGCCTTGCTTCGTCTGAAGGATTTTCCTGACATGAATGGAATGATTTACACTGTTGGAAACGAACAGGATTATCATTTCAAGGTATTGTTTCTGATTCTAAAAAAACTTGGTCACGCCTTTGCAAATGAGTGTTTCCATCTTTCCTACGGTATGGTGGATTTACCTTCAGGAAAAATGAAATCGAGAGAGGGCACTGTTGTGGATGCAGATGATCTTGCTGCTGAAATGATGACGGAGGCAAAAAACAAAACCATGGAGTTGGGGAAAATTCAAGATATTGATCCATCCCAACAAGATTTATTGTTTCATACACTTGGTATGGGTGCTTTGAAATACTACATTTTAAAAGTCGACCCCAAAAAACGAATGTTGTTCAATCCTTCAGAATCGATCGATTTTCAGGGGAACACAGGTCCATTTTTGCAATACACTTATGCACGGATTCAATCGCTTCTGAAAAAATCAGGCATTTCGCAATTTGAGTTTTCTTCCATTTCAACCTTGCTTCCTGAAGAAAAAGAAGTGGTTTTGCAACTCAATCAATATTCCAAAATCATAGATGAGGCCGCCAAACAATTTTCGCCGGCACTTGTGGCAAATTACTTGTACGAATTGGTAAAAACATACAATCATTTCTACCAGGCCATTCCGGTGCTTAAAGAAACAGACGAGCCGAAAAAAGCTTTACGTTTAGCGCTTTCCGCAGCCACGGGTAATGTGGTAAAAAGTGGACTGGATTTATTGGGAATACAGGTTCCCGAAAAAATGTAAATAAAAAAGCGCATCGACTGATGCGCTTTTTTTTATCCTACAATTTTGTCTTTTTTATAGCCTTGCTTAAAGCGCGATTCAATGAATTCAATGATTCTTCCGGCAATATCCACTTGAGTTGCACCTTCAATTCCTTCTAATCCTGGAGAGGAATTCACCTCAAGAATCAACGGTCCTTTTTTGGATTGCAACATATCCACCCCGGCAACATTCAAGCCCATAGCTTTTGCTGCCAACAAGGCTGCGCGACGTTCTTCTCGGGTAATTTTGATGACTTCAGCGCTTCCTCCGCGATGCAAATTACTGCGGAATTCACCTGCCAATCCTTGACGACGCATGGCACCAACTACACGACCACCAACTACAAATGCGCGAATATCTGCACCTTTGGCTTCTTGAATAAATTCCTGAATTAAAAAAGATGCGTTCAATCCGTAAAAAGCCTCGATAATCGATTTCGCTGAATTTCGGGTTTCGGCAAGCACAACACCAATGCCTTGTGTGCCTTCGAGTAATTTTATCACCACAGGAGCACCGCCTACCAATTCAAGCATGTTGTCAATTCCTTTGGGATGGTCGGCAAAAACCGTTTTGGGAATACCAATATCGTGTCGCGAAAAAATTTGAAGTGAACGCAATTTATCGCGTGATCTCGTGATAGAAACAGATGAATTCACCGAGAAAACTTTCATCATCTCAAACTGCCGAACAACAGCTGTTCCATAGAAGGTGACCGAAGAACCAATACGAGGAATAATCGCATCGATTCCGGTAATCTCAGTACCCTTGTAATAAATTCGAGGCTTACCGTGTTCATTCACCATGGTACATTTAAGGTGATCCAATACCACCACTTCATGACCTCTTTGTTTTGCCGCCTCAACGAGACGTTGTGTGGAATACAATTTTGCATTCCGGGAAAGGATCGCAATTTTCATAAAGGATTATTCTCTTAAATGTAGTGAATTAGATGCTTTGCAAATGGCCTTAACAAAAAAATAAATAGGCGGTTAAAGCGACTTAGTTTTCGGCATCGGGACCATCACCAGAAAGGATAAAATTGCGGCTGACATCTACCACAAAACGATGACGTAAAAATTTTCTTCCCAATAAAACAGGATAGTTCATTTTATCGCGATTGGTAAGCGTAAATTCAGTTAGCACTTCCTGATCACCAATTTTCACCTTTAACTTGATGGCATAACGGGTTTGTTCGATGCCATTGGAACTTTTCACCTGCTTGATGCGGAATTTCTTGAACCGCGTTACATGCGTTGTCTTCCGGAGTAAATGCGCACACAACACCTTTTTTTGTCCTTGTCGCTCTACCCAAACTTTTTCGCAATGAATAGAGGAAGTTTTAGCACCGGTATCGATGCGAGCAAGAACCTGATGCTTGTTAATTTCTTCGAAATCGACCTTTTCTTTGCCGCCGATAAATGTTAACATATGATTTGCAAGTTCCTGATTCATCAGAGATTCAGCATTTTAATCCGTTAAAAATAAGGAAAATGATCAATGTAAAACCAATGTTAACAAGACGTTTTGTTTTTAATAACAGAATAGTCGAAATTTGCATCGCACTTGATTGTTATGCTTAGCGCAATTCGAAAAATAACACTAGTGGCGTTATTTACATCTATCCCTATGTACGCCTCTGTTCACCTCCTTTTCCCCGAAGGATGGTCGAGCGCAAAGTTCGAACCCGAACTCACGCTGGAAAATGTGTACAAAGAACTTTTGCGTCACGGCGTTCAGGAGCCTGAAATTGTTTTACGTCAGGCTATCGCAGAAACACAATGGCTCAAATGCAAAAGCTGCTCCATGAAATTCAATAACCTTTTTGGTTTTCTTACCAAACGAGGCTATATGAAATTCAAACATTGGACTGCAAGTGTTGAGTATTATAAAGAATGGCAATCCAAACTCTACAAAGGAGGCGATTACTACAAATTCCTGAAACGTGTGGGTTATGCCACTTCTCCGAATTACATCCGTCTATTAAAGCAAATAGATGTTCCCGATTTTATTTAAACACGCTAAAAAGTCGCGTCAAATTCGGCAAGGCTTCTTTCGTTCTGCTTGCTTCCATTTTAAAAAACACTTCACCTAATTTTTTCATAAAAGGCGATGCCACCGTGGTGTATTCGTAGCGATCATCACCTATGATACCGTCTGCATTGGTGTACATTCTGCACGAAAGAAAAAATTCGGTACCTGTTGCCAAATCGGCTATATAGGCAGCATCCACGGTAAATCCATTCGCCCATCCTGCAATATTGAAAATCCTTAATCCGGAAGCAAAGCTGGTTGAATCATCTCCATTCAAAAGAAAGTTTGCGTAACCATCCGGTGCAAGGTCCCAATCCCGACTATTTCTTTTTCTGATTTCCCTCGGATGTGCGCCCAACAAACGCAACAACAATTCATGTTCAAATGTCCCGAATTTAAACCGAGCACTTTCTTCCAATTGTTCATGCAACACCACACGTTGAATCATTCGGTGCAAATCTCCTAAAGCCATGCGGTTGTGCATTGAAAAATCGCGACCTCCTTTTTCTACAAGCTCACCATTCATGTGTTTTTTTCCTACAGTAGTTTGCTTCACGCCAATTGGAACAAGCGCGATGCTTTCAGGATTGCAACGCTCCATTTTTGGCTGACCATTGTATTTATCGCAAAGGGCAACCTTAACACATGCCATGGCATTTGGCTGCGGACAATAAAGCAATCGTTTTGATATCCAGGATTGCTCATATTCCCAGTCCTGCAACTTGGTATTCAAAGTGGGTAAACCAATCCAATCGAGCAATTTATTGTAAGCATCATTATCACTAAACACCAGCATGGAAGTCAGTAAATCGCGCAAGGAAGGAAAAACGGAATCACGCGAAATCAAAATAGAATTACCGGGTAAAATCGTTTCGTTCTCATTTATCCCCGGATTCAAGGACATTAAATACGAAAGCGGAATGCGTTGTGATGCTCCAAAACTTTTTAGTGAACAACTGTCGGATACATTCCACCATTGTGCTTGCTTTGGTCTGTAAGTCGCAACTCCACAAAACTTTTGTGGTTGTACTTGCAAAACATCTTCAGATCCAAAGCTTGACTTATGGGCAAACAAATCTTCCAAAACCGCAATAGCCAAAGGAAGCTTTACTGTACTTGCAGGATAAAAATACTGTAGTGAATCCCCGAAATGAAAAGTCTCCAATCCTGAAATTTCATTTCCCGGATTACGGTGTATTCTGGTAAAATAAATTTCTAGTCTGAATTTTTTCGATTGCTTGAACACATTGGTGAATTCAGGCATTTGAGCAATAATGCTTTTCCAAAACTTCTTTTCTCCGGAGGCATAAGGTTTTGCTGCAGTAACCAAATTCTTTGCACCAAAACAAAATACCAACAAGAAAAGAAAAGTGGCTTTCATCGGTAATAAAACTGGTGACTTTGTGTTTTGGTGTTCCAATGGTAACCTAGGTGGAAAGGTAATTTAATCAAGTTCTTTTCCATGCGGTACGCTGAATCCAAGTCCTTTTGAAAAACATAATCGCCAAAATCTTTTACAGGTTTGGTGTACTCTCCGATGAGCCGAATTTTCCATTCTTTATGGATGATTACATCTTCATAAGGAAGACCGGTATCATCCTGAAAAATCGTTCGACTGTTTTTCAGCATAAAATTTCTAATCCGCGAAAATGTATTGTAATGCGGCATGTAGGAAGCTGATTTTACAAAAGTATTT
>JBIKKU010000124.1:0-7915 GCA_044360245.1 Flavobacteriales bacterium
GGCGATTTCTTCTTTGAACAAATGCACCAAGAAATCCTGATCCATATCAAATCCGCGACCGGGATCGTTCATGTATTTGGTATACAATTCCGAATTGCGGATATCGTTGAATATTTTGCGCACCAGATCCTGATCTCGCATCCAATTCAATTTCCGCTTGCTCGATTCGGCAAGAAGATTTCTGTTGTCGGAAAGCAATTCCAAAACCTTGTTATCGACAAATTTGGTGTTGGGATCCAAATCTTCGGGACGAGGTAATTTTTTGTTTCTCCCCTCTTCTATTTTGTTGATGGCATGCTGACGGATGTCTACCAAAAACAATAAATACAGCACGTATAAATCATAAATTTTGTCGATGCTTTTCATCAACTCTTTTTCTGATTTACCGAAATCACCGTCACTACCCTGAAACCAAGCGTATAAGGCTTGCAGGACTTTAATCCTTAAATGTCGTCTGTTGAGCATGGGGAAAAGAACGTTATAAAAATGAAATTACATGAAGCGTTTTACTTTACCGATGGACTCAATACGTCTTTCGGCAATTTTATTGGCAATAAGGTAAGTTGGTGTAGTGGTTTCTTTCGATTCCTTGATGATCTGGCCAATGGTGTTGTAAATGTTTTCGGCGTTTTGCATGGCCCATTCTGAAGTAAGCGATTTCACTTCGGTGTACACATTGATCAATCCACCTGCATTGATGGCATAATCCGGAGCATAAACAATTCCTTTTTTCAGCACAGCTTCACCGTGCTTCTTCTCTTCCTTGAGCTGATTGTTTGCTGCACCTGCAATCACCTGACATTTCAAACGATCGAGTGTTTCATCGTTAACGGTAGCACCTAAGGCACAAGGCGCATAAATGTCCATATCCACATCGTAAATCTCTGCAGGAGCCACCACTTTTGTTCCATAGGTTTTGGAAACACGATCAATGGTATCTTGGTGAATGTCGGTAATGGTTACCAATGCACCTTCTTTGGTGAGGTGTTTTACCAAGTATTCACCAACATGTCCAACACCTTGAACGGCAACTTTTTTTCCTTGAAGTGAATCTGATCCGAAAGCAGCTTTGGCAGCGGCTTTCATGCCAACGTATACACCAAAAGCAGTTACAGGAGAAGGGTCACCTGAGCGTCCGGGTAAACCTGAAACATGATTGGTTTCCATGTGCACGAATTCCATTTCACGCGGCGAAATTCCTACATCTTCAGCGGTAATGTATTTTCCACCAAGTGAATTCACAAATTTTCCAAAACGACGAAAAAGTGCCTCAGGTTTTGCCCCTCTTGGATCGCCAATGATTACAGCTTTTCCACCACCAAGGTTCAATCCGGAGATGGCTGCTTTGTAGGTCATACCACGCGATAAACGCAAAACATCGGTAAGTGCTTCTATTTCGTTTTTGTAGTTCCACATACGGGTTCCGCCCAATGCAGGACCTAAAACTGTATTGTGAACCGCAATGATTGCTTTTAATCCGGTCTCTTCATCCTGACAAAACAAAACTTGTTCATGTCCCATCAGGTTCATTTGTTCGATTACCGGATTTTCATTCAAACCGGCTTGAATTTCTTTGATTTCAGCCATATAGCAGGTTTTTAAGGCGTCGTAAAAATTGAGCGACAAAGGTAATATTATTTTGCTTCTAAACAGGTTTAAAATTGGACGTTCAGCGATTATTAAGGCGGATTGGTCGAGATACCGCAAACCATGTGATTCATCAAACTTAATTCCGTATTATTGAAGGACAAAAACCTACTGCCAAACATGAAAAAAGTCACCCTCGAAGACATCGCCAAAAGCCTTGGGGTTTCCAAAACACTGGTTTCTTTAATCATCAACAACAAAGCCAGAGAACATGGAATTTCTCCTGATACGGTTGAGCGTGTTCAGAAGCGCGTGAAATTAATGAATTACATGCCTAACCAGGCTGCACGCGGTTTGCGCACAGGTAAATCAAACCTTATCGGATTAATTGTAGCCGATATTTCGAATCCATTTTACGCTAAGATTTCTCGTGCTATTGAAGATTTAGCATGGAAAAACGATTACCACATCATGGTTTGTTCCTCGGATGAAGATCCGGAAAAAGAACTCCAACTTATTCGCATTCTAAAGGAAAAACAGCAAGTTGAAGGATTGATTGTCAGTCCGACCCAAGCCAACAACGAGGTATTCCGCGACCTCAAAAAAGAAAACTTTCCATTTGTTTTAATTGACCGTTACTACCCGAAATTCGACACCAATCTGGTGGTTGTGGACAACCTCCGCAGTTCAACAGAAGCTGTGAAACACCTGATTTATACAGGTTCCAAACGCATTGGAATGATTTCACTTTCTCCTTCACATATCTCTTCTTTGAGCGAACGTGTTGAAGGTTATAAAAATGCTCTTCGTGATGCGGGAATTAAATTTGATCCTGCATTGTTGGAGGAGGTACCTTTTCATGACATCCGCCAATCTGTTCGCGAGGTGATGAAAAAATGGTTGAATGCATCCTCTCCCGTTGAAGCTGTTTTTGTAGCCAACAACCATCTTGCCGTGGCTTGTATGGAAGCGGTGCGTGATTTGGGTAAGAATATTCCAAACGATGTGCGTCTTGTTTCATACGACGATGTGGATTTGTTTCGCTTTTCCAATCCGCCTGTAACTGCCGTATCTCAACCCATTGAAGAAATCGGAACGAAATCGGTTGAATTGTTGCTTGATATTTTGAGCAATAAAATCGACCGCAATTCTACACGACAGGTTATCCTTCCTGCACACACCATCGTGCGCGCTTCTACCACGAAGTAAGCCCCGATTTTTTGCTACTTTTACGGCCCTATGAAAGCCCTGGCCCAACTCAACGTTTATTTTAAACGCTACAAATGGATGCTAATCCTGGGCATTCTCTTTATTACCATTTCCAATTTTTTCGGAGTACTGGCTCCGGGACTTATCCGCAATGCTTTTGATTCCATAGGTGAATGGATTGCCAAGGCCAATGTAGAGGGCATGACGCGTGAAGTTGTATTGGAAGGCGCCATGAAAGCTGCGCTCTGGTATGCTTTCATGTACATGATTTACACTTTGCTGAAAGGCTTGTTTTTGTTCTTTACCCGTCAGACGATTATTGTCATGTCGCGACTTATTGAATACGACATGAAAAACGATATCTACAAAAAATACCAGGAATTGAGTTTGTCGTTTTACCGCAGGAACAATACGGGCGACCTCATGAACCGTATTTCCGAAGATGTAAGCAGGGTGCGCATGTACCTTGGTCCTGCAGTCATGTACATCACCAATCTTGCAGTGCTCTTTGTTTTGGTGATCTACCGCATGCTTGATATCAATGCAACCTTGACTTTGTATGTGCTTGCTCCTTTGCCGGTGATGGCTTTCCTGGTTTATTTCGTCAGCAAAAAAATCAACCAAAAAAGTGAAGCCGTTCAGGAACAGCAATCCACGCTCACCACACATGCGCAAGAAGCATTTTCGGGCATAAGAGTAGTAAAAAGTTATGGTCGCGAAAAAGACATCCAGGATGCTTTTCGATTGGAAAGCGAATTGTATAAAACCCGTGTTTTAAGCCTTGTTCGCACGGATGCCTTGTTTGCACCGATTATCACTTTATTGATTGGTTTGAGTACGGTGCTCACCATTTACATCGGTTCACGTCAAGCCATTTTAGGTGAAATTTCGGTGGGAACCATTGCCGAATTTGTGGTTTACGTCAACATGCTCACCTGGCCATTTGCTACCGTGGGTTGGGTTTCTTCACTCATTCAACGTGCCTCTGCATCACAACAACGCATCAACGAATTTTTGAATGAAACTCCCGAGATTCAAAACAAAGTCACGGAACAACATGAATTGCAGGGAAAAATTGAGTTTCGCAATGTTTCCTTTACTTATCCTGAATCGGGGATTAAAGCCCTTCAAAACGTTTCCTTTAGCATAGAACCCGGTCAAACCCTTGCCATTATTGGGAAAACAGGATCCGGAAAATCGACGGTTTCAACTTTGGTGGCTCGTCTTTTTGATGCTACTTCGGGAGATGTTTTGATTGATAGTACGCGCATCGATCAAATTAACCTCGATAAATTAAGGTCATCCATTGGTTATGTTCC
The DNA here is from genome assembly GCA_044360245.1 of Flavobacteriales bacterium. Lineage (GTDB taxonomy): Bacteria > Bacteroidota > Bacteroidia > Flavobacteriales_D > UBA2798 > UBA2798. The sequence continues at coordinate 4,116 of JBIKKU010000124.1, forward strand.
GCAAGATGTGTTCCTTTTTTCGGATACGATTGCAAACAATATTTCCTTCGGATTAAAAGACAATATCACCCGCGAGCGTATTGAGCAAGCTGCCAAGGATGCTGTGATTTACGACAACATCATGGAGTTTAAGGAAGGATTTGAAACCGTGGTTGGTGAACGTGGGGTTACATTATCGGGAGGACAAAAACAAAGGGTGAGTATTGCCCGTGCCATTATTCGCGAACCTAAAATCCTCATTTTCGACGACTGTCTATCTGCTGTTGATACCGAAACCGAAGACCAAATCCTGAAAAACCTGCGCCGTATCATGCAGGGACGCACCAGTATTTTGGTTAGCCATCGTGTCTCCACCGTCCGCCATGCCGATAAGATTATTGTCCTCCAAAACGGCAGCATTGCCGAAGAGGGTACGCATCAGGCACTTATCGATAAAAAGGGAATTTATTTCGACCTATACCGCAAACAGCTCCTCGAAGACGAAAAAATCGTCTAGCAAAAGTTTGGCGAATTGGGTTTTATTTTTAAATTTGGTTCAACCAACTAAACCCAGTTTAACCAAAAGTAAAAGGTGATGGAAGAAGGATACGAAAAGAACGGTCAAGGCCGTGACAGAGATGAGATCTATTCCAAGGCAGTGAGAGCCGGAAAAAGAACCTATTTTTTCGATGTGAAGACAACCCGGGGCAGCGACCTCTACATCACAATCACAGAGAGCAAGAAGCGGTTTGAAAAAGACTCCAACAAATTCAATTACGAAAAACACAAGATTTTCCTTTACAAGGAAGATTTTGAAAAATTCGTAGAAGGTCTGAACGAAACCGTTCGCAAAATCAACGAGCTTAAAGAAGGTGGATTTAGTTCTTCCAACGAAGGCTACGAAAAAGAAGAAAGCTATTCTTTTTCTAACGTTGAGTTCGAAGACCTCGATCGTTAAATCTGAACATTTTATATAAAGGCTGCTTCGGCGGCCTTTTTTCGTTTGTGGTTGATAAATCCACAACTTATTCACCATGCCTTGTCGCTGCTTTTGCGGATTTTTGTATCATGATCAAAGGCAGAGGAGCCCAATCGAACATCAACAACCGCTTTGACAAATTACAGCGGGTTAAAGAGCATTGGGAAGGCATTGATGAGGACACGGAAGAAGATGGTAAAACGGAATACCTTTTCGTTGAACCCAAAACGATTCTGAATACCGTGGAGAGTCCGGATATCCCTGCCTCGCACTCTATCAATCCTTACCAGGGATGCGAACATGGTTGTGTGTATTGTTATGCGCGCAACTCACATGAATACTGGGGATATGGTGCAGGAATTGATTTCGAGCGCAAAATACTGGTGAAAAAAAATGCCGCTCTACTCCTTACCAAAGAATTAGGCAAAAAAGGTTATCGTCCGGATGTAATCATGTTTTCAGGAAATACCGATTGCTACCAGCCTGCCGAGCGAAAATTTGAAGTCACGAAATCTTTATTGGAAGTCTGTTTGAAATTTGGTCAACCTGTCGGCATCATTTCCAAAAACACCTTGTACCTCCGCGACCTGGAATTATTGCGCGAATTGGCTGCGAAAAATTTGGTACACGTGATTGTTTCCATGACCACTCTTGACGAATCCTTGAGAAGGGTGCTTGAACCTCGTACTTCTTCTTCGATCAAAAAACTGGAAGCTATACGCACTTTATCCGAAAACCAAATTCCGGTTTCCGTTTTGATGGCTCCTGTTATTCCCGCCCTGAATTCCCCTGAAATTCTGGAAATCGCTGAAAAAACAAGTGCTGCCGGAGCTCTTGGAATTGGTCACCAAGTGGTGCGGTTGAATGGATGGCTGAAAGATGTTTTTACCGAATGGGCGCAAAATTATTATCCGGATCGCGCGCAAAAAATCATTCACCAGATAGAAGAACTGCATGGTGGTAAAGTGAACGACAGCAGGTTTGGTACACGCATGAAAGGAGAAGGTGTTATTGCCAAACAAATTGCCGACATGATGAAACTGGCCAAAAGAAAATATTTTGCCGGGAAACCGAAACACGAATACGACTTCAGTCACTTCAATCCCCACGCGGGAGATCCGCAGACCAGATTGTTTTGATCAGAAATAAATTTCCTGCGCCAAACGAAATGTATTGGCATGTGCATCTACGATATCTGCAATTTTTTCTGAATAACCGCCGCCCATGGAACATACCAAGGGAATGCGGTTTGTTTTGGCAGCTTGCAGTACGATGCGATCACGTGCTTTGCAGCCTTCCTTGGAAATGCCCAATCTACCTAGCTTATCGGTGCTCAGGATATCCACCCCACATTGGAAAAACATAAAATCGGGTTGCACTTCATCCAATAAACGAGCTAAGTTTTCATGCAGCAATTGGAGGTAGGCATTATCCCCTATTCCATCCGGAAGTCCAATATCCAAATCGCTTTTTTCTTTGTGCAAGGGATAATTTTTTTCGCCATGCATCGAAAAAGTAAACACATGGTTTTCGTTGGCAAAAATTTGTGCAGTTCCATTGCCTTGGTGAACGTCCAAATCCACAATTAAAATTTTCTTCGCTTTCTGCTCCTGCAAAAGTGCATTGGCAGCAATGGCGTTATCGTTCAGCAAACAGAATCCTTCACCTCTGTCGGTATAGGCGTGATGCGTGCCACCTGCAATGTTCATGGCAATTCCGGATTCGAGAGCATACCATGCACATCGAAGTGTACCTTCCATAATCATCCACTCACGATCGACCAATTTCTGATCTAAAGGAAATCCTGTTTTACGTTCTTCCTGACGGCTTAAGGACAAAGTTTCCAACTTTTTCAGGTATGCTGCATTGTGGGTTAGCAACAGCACCTCATTACTGATTTTTTCAGGTGCAAAAAAATTGGAAGATTGAACGGTTCCTTCGTAGAGCAATTGTTCGGGCAAGAGTGCATATTTTTCCATGGGAAAACGATGCCCTTCGGGTAAAGGCTGCACGTATTCCGGTCGGTAAGCAATATGCAACATCAGGGCTGGATGATGAGGGTATCGAATGCCGGACTGTAACCGCCCCAAATGCCCAAACCTCCTGAAACATTTGATTTTAAAGGCGCAGGCGATGCAAATGGATTACCGTTACTGGCCATTTGTACATCGAAGCTTCTCCAGAATTGATAATGCGTCTGATCAATCGCACAGAATTTTACAATTACGGTATCGCCTACTTTAAAATATCCTTTTTCTCCTTCAACTTCAGGTGTGGGAGCAAAATCATTATCGCCACGCGCATACGCAAAATTGAAAGAAGTTCCATTGATGAATTTATCTTCGAACACACTTCCCCATGGGGCGATAAAACCATTGTCTTTGCCTTCACGCATGGCGTACCAACGGTAAGCATTTCCAACGGTATCGGGATCGGTTAAGCGTGCCCAAAGGAATCCGAGTGTATCTCCTTTTTCTTCCACAAACCATAAACTATCCAAACCAATTGGTTGCGGAATGGAAGTTACAGCCGACAAAACATTCGATCCGCTGGTGATGTTGAGGGTATAATTTTTTCCAACTTGTCCGAAAATTCCGGCATCAAAAGTGGTATACACACAATAGTTCACTGACGCTAAAGTGATGCTGTCCACACCTAAAAAGTCAGCCACTAGCGGTAAAAGCGAATCCGGAACATCATTCGAACACAACTCAAACAGATTGGTGCTGTAGGAGTCCGTACTTACAGTCATGGTCGCGCCATGAATAAATAAATCTGAAAAATTTGAAAAGTTGGATGCTCCAAAATAAGGTTGCGATTGGGTAAACACCACAATGGGCGG
>JBIKKU010000125.1:0-7867 GCA_044360245.1 Flavobacteriales bacterium
CTGGGTTGACCCAGATTAAGGATTCCATTCTTGTTATCGAATCAGGAATCGGAGATACCTTAGATTTGGATAATTTCCAAGATTTTCATTTTGTCGGTCCCTATTATGAAAGGGATTTAGGGAACCTGGGATCAACAAAGTATTCCTTATTCGCACAACACAGGAATTATACCCCATTTTATTCCTCTTTTTTTGACTCAAATCGTGATTTGCCTTTCTATGTTGCGAATAAACCTGTTAGTTCCGCAACCTATCAGCTGGCCACCAATAAAGGTCAACAGTTTGATGTGTTTCATGCACAACCTTTAAAATCTTCCCTACTTCTTAATTTGGCCTTTCACAAAATCCGTTCGGAAGGCTTTTACAACCATCAGATAAACGATATAAAAAGAATCAGGCTTGGGTTGCAAATTCATCCGGCCAGATCAAGGTATTATGGCAGAATAAATGGACAATTTTCTGACATCCTTCGTCAGGAAAACGGCGGATTGGATGACGATAGCCTTTGGAGCCTTGGAACCTACCAAAACAACAGACTATATCAAGTTTATTTTACCGATGGAATAGGTAAGAAAACAAATTGGAATCTAAATGTTTTTCAATCATATCTGGTGCAAAAACAAGATTCTTTAAGTACCAAGCTCAATTTTGGTTTCTGGCATGAATTCAACTACCACTATGGTGATTATAGGTATACCGGAGATCCCTTGAATGGATATTTTTCGAATGTATATTTAGATTCGTTGAATACCCAAGATCGAAGTTTTGCCGAACACCTAATTCAAAAGGGAGGTTTTCGAATTAAGAGTAAACGAATGGATATCCTTTTTGGGGTAGGGTATTCCAAAGTGAATTATGGAAACCTGGATATTGATACTTCAGCACAATTGATGAGTGCTTTATTTAAAGGGGATTACAATCTCGGTGCGCTTAAAATATTTTGGGATGGAATGTACCAGTTTTCCGGACCCCAGTCCTCCGACTATTCATTCTTGTTTCGAGGAAGGAGAGCTTTTAAATGGAATGGATTATCCACTGCCATTGAGTTGAAGGCTGATAAAAATCATCCTTATTTGAACCAACAATTTTATGTTTCAAATCATTTTCAATGGTCATCCAATTTTCAGCAATTCCAGCGACTTCAAATCCAATTGGATGGAAACTTGGATAGTTTAAAATTGAATGTTTCTGCTTTTTATTTGAACACACAAAAGGGAATTTATTTCAATGAAAACGGAATTCCACTTCAATTCAACGAAACAGCATCAGTCTTTGGTTTGAGAATTGAAAAAAGTACCAGAATATTTCGTGGATTGCATTTAGATACAAGAGTCATATATCAATTCACAGAAGAAAATCCCATTTATCTTATTCCGCAATGGGTAGCATATGCAAGTGCTTATTTTAAGGGAAAAGCCTGGAGCATGGATTTAAATATTGGAGCCAACGTCAATTATTTTTCTTCCTACAATGCCCCTGTTTATTTACCGGCATTGAATTCATTTGGCATTCAGAATGGCAACAAATTCGGTAATTATCCGATGGTTGGAGTGTTTATGGAAGGTAGGGTTCGAACCGTAAGGTATTACCTGGCACTAGACCATGTATTGGAAGGTGTGTTGGAGAGAAACTATTTTGCATTCCCCGGTTATCCAATGGTTGACCGTTTGTTTCGTTTTGGCTTAAGTTGGACCTTCATCAACTAAAATGATTCGATTTAAAGCTTTAGATTCTTCAACATGGAATGATTTTGTGGAACTATTCGGTGAGAAGGGAGCTTGTGGTGGATGTTGGTGCATGAATTGGCGTTTATCCAAAAAAGAATTTGACCAAAACAAAGGCGATGGAAATAAAAACGCCATGTATGAAATGGTGGAAGAGGGCATTCCTTTGGGAGTTATAGGGTATCAAAACAACAAGCCATTTGGTTGGTGTTCTGTGTCGCCCAGAGATTTTTTTGTTCGACTTGAAAATTCGCGAATTCACGCACGCATTGATGATACTGATGTGTGGAGTATTTCCTGTTTGTTTCTTTCAAAGGAATACCGTCAAAAAGGATTTTCGGAAAAGATGATTGCAGCGGCCGTAAATTATGCGTCGCAATTAGGAGCTTATTGGGTTGAGGCATATCCATTTGATAACACACAGAAAAAAAATCCCGATCCATTTGTGTGGACCGGGATTTCCAGTGCATATTATAAAGTGGGCTTTAGGGAAGTGGCAAGAAGATCACCAAATCGCCCGGTACTTAGAATTAAAGTGATGTAAACAATAAATCGAGTAATTCGGGTTTATCGCTTGCACTCACGCTTTTGGAAGATTTTTTAGTTGGAATATCATTTTTGGTTGCCATTCCGCTGCTCGAGGTTGTGGTTACATGACTACTTTCGTATTCTTTGTACAAGTCTGCTTGTGGCTCCGCGCGCATATTATCATTTCTTTCCTCCTTCGTTTTTTCTTTTTTCCGGACTACATTTTCGTTTGTTTTGGCATTGGCTTTTTTAGAGAAATAAATGGTGGAATCTGTTGGGGGAATTATAGTAGTATTGAAATCGCTAAAATTTTCATTTTCAGCAATGGATGCAAGTTCATCAACCGAAGTTTTACCCACTGCTGCCGGACCTTCTGCAATATTGAGTTTATCAGTGAGCTTATCCTTTGCATGCGCTGTTTCCTCAGCGATTTTATTTTCGGTTGCCGGAATTTCTCCGGGACCATTTAATGCATCGGATGTTTTCTCTTCTGTTATCTCATTTTTCGGAGAGGCAGGCATTTCTTCCGCAGATTTTCCATCCGTCAATGCTGTTTCTTTTGTGTCAACAGCATCTTGATTCAGAAATACCACTCCAAATACAATTACAATAACCGCTACACCTGCAAGCTGAAACCCGGGACTGGTGAACACAGAACGTTCGGCAGGGAATAGGCGCGACCATAATCCTGCTCCTTTTTTGGAAGTTGAATGCGTTTTATGGAAGCGTTCCAGCAATGCGTCTTTGATGCTTTCTTCCGGTGTAATTTCTTCAACAGCGAAAGAATCTTTAATGCTAAGTAATGTATTGCGCATGGATGTATAATCCGCCTCGTTGCCGCACAACTCCAATGCAAGCGATTTCTCATCATCCGAGAGCTCTTCAAAGGCCTTATGCCTAAGAAGTGACTCAATGTCTGATGGATCGTATGTCGGGTAATTATTTTTCATATGCGTTGCTCAATTTGGGATCGAACATTTTTAATTTTTATGATAATTTCTTGAGGGTATAAAAAATTCTGGATTTCACTGTACCCTCTGATGTGTCTGTAATCTCTGCAATTTCTTTGATGGATAAATCCATTTTAAAGCGGAGTAAAAACGTTGTTCGCTGTACCTCTTCCAGTGCCTCAAGTTCTTTGTCGAGCATTTCTTGAAAGGCTTGATGATCGAGGTTTTTGGAACGGTCGGCGCTGGCATCGGCTACATTGATGTTTTCATGCAAGCCGTTTACGGTGTTCTTACGAACTTCTTGTTTCCTGTATTCGTTTTTACACATGTTGTTTGCAATGCTGTATAACCATGTTTTAAATGGACGTGAGGCATCATAAGCATCCGGTTTGTGCACGATTTTGGTAAACAGGTCTTGCATAAAATCCTGCGCCTTTTCGCGGTCTTTCCAGAGCATCCTGCAAAAGAAGTTGACCATTTGTTTGCTGTACCTGTGATACAGTTCCTCAAAGGCCATACTATCTCCCTTTGCAACGAATTGCATGAGATCCTCATCGGTCCTTGTTTTATAGTTCCTTCCGAAAAGCCCCATTGACGGGATTTTTTGATGTTATTTCCGATTTAACATCGTTTTGACTTGTTGTTCCTTTCCACCTTCCTGAGCAAATTTCACGGCCAAGTCTTCCGCAATTTTTGCTTTTTCATTTGCTCCAATGCTGCGAAGATGTTCAGCAAGAAGTATTAATCCGGGTACATAATTCATGTTCATTTTCGCGGTCAATGTTCCCGGTGTAATTTTCTTTGATAATTCATCTTTCTTGAATTTTCCTTCCCAGTTTTCCATCAAAAAAGAAAGATTATCAAATTCATTATTGCTGTATCGAAACGCCAATCCTGTATTAAATAGTTTTGATTTTAATGCCCCAAGTATTTCAGGAGCAACAGTGGTAGCAAGATAAACAGGCCTTGACGCGGAAAGCTTTGAAGCGACATCATCCAAAAAGGCTGCTTTATTTTTCAATGGATGAATGTTACTTGAAACACCAAGTGCATTAAGTTTTGCAACACGGTATTCATCTTTCTCCAAAAGGTCCAAATCCAAAATAATCAGGTCGGTTCTTGTTTTTTTTACACTTTGCCAAATAAAAGATGGATAAGTGTCTAATTCTCCATGCGTAAATAGAATTTCATTTTTTTCTAAACCTATAATCAGATTGTAAGTAAACTCCATGGTCTCCTTGGAGATTTCTTTGGTTTCATTTAGTTTTTTGCACCATTCTGCTTTTTTGGAAGCATCGCCTATCATTTCATAGTAGGCAACAAATTCATCGTACAGTTCAGTTGCATTTGGTCTTAATTCAAAAGCACGTGCAAGGTGTCCGAAGAGCTTGGTGTCATGGTGTCCGTTCAGATAGGAAATGTAATGGAACTCAAATGTTTCAGGAATGTACTTGGCCATGTCGGTAACAATACCATTGAGCACATCTTGCTGTTCTTCGCTAATATCGTTGGAAGTCTTGGTATAGTATGAATACAGTTCTGCTTCGTAATAATTTTGCCAGGCTCTTGCATCGTAAGGATTTGCCATAACTGCGGCGTGAAGCGCACTGGATTGTGTTCGGTAATAAGTTGAGGATTGCGCCGTTCTAGAAGGCTCGGCAATGCTGGGAACGGCAGAGGGATTGGATTTACTTACATTGGTTGAGTTTTCATTCAGTTGGTTCTGAACCGAATTGGATTCAACCGATTGTTTGTTTTTCTCCTCCTGCGCGGCACCGGTATTTACCTGAGCATAAGTCCAAATTGGACCGAAAGCTGCAAATAGCCATATGAACCGAATGGATTTCATGGTGTTTTTATTAGCTGTACCCTTGAATCAGAAAATGGTTCAAAGGATCACAAACATTGTTACTTTTTTGGTGTTTTGCATTTTTAACTATTAACAACCCTGAAAAATAAGGCTAATTCGGGATTGGGGCTAAAAAAATGGGCAAAAAATCGTAAATTGACTTGAATGGCATACGATTACTACAAAATTCTAGGTATTGGGTTTTCGGCCCCTTCATCAGAGATCAAACGATCTTTCAGGGAAAAGGCCAAACGATTTCATCCGGATACTTCGTCGGAATCGGATGCACATGCGTATTTCCAAGTGCTGAATGAAGCTTACCAGACCTTGATGGATCCTGCAAAACGAAGGGTATACGATGCCAAAATGGGCTATGTGTCAGAAACAGTTTTCCAAGCCTCCCCGCACACTAGGGCAGAAAAGCGAGCAGAACGCAGAAGAAGGAACGCAGAATTTTCCGGTGGAATACACCGTCCGCCAAATATTTGGGATCCTCCAGCTTGGGTGAAGTACTTTTTTTACGGGGTTGGATTGTGTTTTGGCACTTTGGTCAGTTTTTTTTCCTTGAAAAGCATCTGGATTGGCGATTGGTCGGTTTTTATGGGCTTTATTACCATTCTTGGATTAATGGTTCTTATCGATTCCATTTCGGGTTTTCTGACCGGGAATACCGTGTTAAGTGAACAATGGCTTTCTCGTATTCGGAAATAAAAAGGTTTGCATAGCCGTATAAAAAATTAATTTTGTTGGTATAACCTACTTGTAAACCAAACCTTTTGCTATGAGTTTAATGAAAGAATTCCGCGATTTTGCCATGCGCGGTAATGTAGTTGATTTGGCTGTCGGTGTCATCATTGGTGGAGCCTTCGGAAAGATTGTCAACTCAGTGGTAAACGATATGATCATGCCCCCTATCGGTTACCTCATTGGTGGTGTGAAATTCACCGATTTGAAATTTGTCATACATGAAGCAACCCTTGGTGCTGACGGAAAAGAAATTCCTGCAGTAACGCTCAACTATGGAAATTTTATTCAAATGGTTTTTGAGTTCATCATTATTGCTTTTTCCATTTTTATGATGGTGAAGCTGATGAATCGACTGAATAGAATCAAGAAAAAAGAGGAAGAAGATGCCGCTGCTGCACCTGCACCGGAACCCGAACCTACCAAGGATCAGCAATTGCTTACTGAGATTCGCGATTTGTTGAAAAACAAATAAACAGTCAATTTTTATTTCAAGCCCTGTCTTCATACGGCGGGGCTTTTTTCGTGTAAGTTTGTATGATGGAATTCAAAATTATTGAACTCAAAAACGGTTTTAAGGTAGTGTACCATTACCATCCTTATTCGACCATTGTGCATGCAGGAGTTAACATTCTCTGCGGTACGCGCGATGAACATGCGGATGAAGAAGGAATGGCACATTTTATAGAACACGGAATTTTTAAAGGCACAAAAAATAAAAAAGCACTCGATATCATCAGCGCACTTGATGCTGTAGGTGGAGAACTGAATGCTTATACAACCAAAGAAGAAACCTGTTTGTATTCTTCATTTCAGAAAGTGTATTTAGAACGAGCACTTGAATTGATGAGTGATGTTTTATTCCATTCTGTTTTTCCAAAAAAAGAAATGGAAAAGGAAAAAACTGTCATCATCGATGAAATAAAATCGTATCAGGATTCACCATCTGAACGGGTGTTCGATGAATTTGAAGAATTGCTGTTTAAGGGACATACATTCGGTCACAATATTCTTGGAACCGAAAATTCAGTAAAAAGTTTTACCGGAAGAATGATGCAGGATTTTGTCAAAAGAAATTACCATCCTTCACGCATGAACCTCAGCGTTTCCGGAAACATCAGTGAAAAAGAAGTGGTGAAATTGGCTGAAAAATATTTTGGATTTCAGCTTCCATTGCAAGAAAAAATCCATCGCGTTAGTCCGGGTAATTCTAAAGTGTTTTCCAAAAAGAAAAAATATGAGACTTACCAAGATCATGTGCTGATTGGTGGTCGAGCATACGCAGCTGAGGATAAAAAAAGAGCAAGTTTGGTATTGACCAATAATGTACTTGGAGGTAATGCCATGAATTCGCGCTTGAACATAGCCCTGCGTGAAAAACATGGGTATGCCTACAATGTAGAGGCCTCGTATTTGGCTTATTCAGATGCAGGTTTGTACACCATTTATTTTGGAACCGATCATAAAAACGCAGCTAGGTGTGAAGAATTGGTGCTGACAGAATTGAAAAAATTAAGAACGAAAAAATTCAGTAAAACAGAGCTAGAGGCGGCGAAAAAACAATTGAAAGGACAGATTGCTTTATCCGAAGAAAATAGATTGAATCGCACCTTGGGATTGGGAAAAGGACTATTGCTTTATGGAAAGATTCACAGTCTGAAAGAAGTGTATTCACGCATTGATAATGTGACTGCTTCAGGTATTCTTGAAGTAGCGAATGATGTTTATGCACCTGAAAAATTATGTAGACTTTCATTTGTATCGTGATATGGAATTTTTAGCACCCGAAATCGATCAGTACGTTTGTGCCCACACCCGAAAAGAACCGGACCATTTGCATCAACTTACCCGTGAGACCTATCTCAAAGTACTTATGCCACGCATGCTTTCGGGACATTTGCAAGGAAGAGTTTTGTCGATGATCAGTCATATGATTCAACCCAAACGAATTCTTGAAATTGGAACCTACACGGGTTATTCGGCTGTGTGCATGGCAGAAGGTTTGCACGAAAACGGGAAATTGATCACGATCGATGTTAACGCTGAATTGGAAACGATGGTGCGAAAACATA
>JBIKKU010000128.1:0-7791 GCA_044360245.1 Flavobacteriales bacterium
GATACCCTTCCCGAAGCAGAAGCATATCTGGAGACTTTAAATCCGCCTTATGTTTTAAAGGCAGATGGACTGGCTGCAGGAAAAGGTGTTTTGATTCTGGACAACCTCAAAGAGGCGAAAAAAGAAATTCGCTCAATGCTTGCCGATGCGAAATTTGGTGAGGCTTCAAGTAAGGTGGTGATTGAAGAGTTTTTAAAGGGACTTGAGGTTTCGTTTTTTGTACTTACTGATGGAAAGTCCTACAAAATTCTTCCGGAAGCAAAAGATTACAAGCGCATTGGTGAAGGCGATACCGGATTAAATACCGGCGGAATGGGTGCTGTTTCACCGGTTCCATTTGCGGATCGGGATTTTATGGAAAAAGTGGAGAACCGCATTGTAATACCTACCATTAAAGGACTTCAAGCCGAGAGTATTCCTTACAAAGGATTTATTTTCTTTGGTTTGATTATGGTGAAAAATGAGCCATATGTGATTGAATACAATTGCCGCATGGGAGATCCCGAAACTGAGGTCGTTATCCCACGCATTAAAAGCGATTTGCTCGATCTTTTTGAAGGTGTTGCTACCGAAACTTTGTCTGAGCGTGATGTGCAGTTTGATGAAAAAACAGCTGTTACAGTGATGCTGGTGTCGGGAGGATATCCTGAAGATTACGAAAAAGGTAAACCCATTAAAGGTTTTGAAGCGGTTGAAGATAGTCTGGTATTCCACGCGGGTACAACAGACAAAGCCGGAAAAGTTGTTACGAATGGTGGACGTGTGATTGCTGTTACTTCTTATGGCAAAGACATTGAGTCGGCTTTGGATCGTTCCTTGTTCAACGCCGAATTGATTCAATACGACAAAAAATATTACCGAAAAGATATCGGTCAAGATTTACTCAAAATGAAAACGCCCCAACAGGCTTAATGTCGGGGCGTTAATTTATCAAGAGGAAACTTGAAATTACTTGAGTTGGTTTGGATTTGCGGCAGCTTGTTTATTGTACTTGCCTTGTTGTCTCAGCCAATAGAAAAGACCAAAAAATCCAAGAAGGATAAATGCTTTGTTGGGAAGATTCTCGAGCGATTCAAGAATTCCGAATGTCCAGGTGAAGAAATCTCCAAGGGAATAAACCAGCGCATCCATGTTTAAAGTGTTTTAATGTGATGTTCCAAAAGTAAGGGTTTCGCCGAAATAAAAAAATTATCTTTCAGCCCGTGATTCTCAGGATATTCAGAACCAATCAGCCCGCTGTCCTCCTCGGTTTACCCTTGGTGGCCTTGGTTTTATGGGCTTTTTTATGGTTTTTCCCCGGGGATACCACGTTTCCTTCTCCTGAATTGATTCATAACTCGATTTCTACCTGGCCTTCATGGTTGCTGCTGCTCACTGAAGCTACACTTATTACCCTTGAAGCCATGCTCTTTAACCGAATTCTGAATGAACTGGAAATTTTTGACCGTGTTTCTTTTCTTCCTTCGGTGGTTTTTGTGTTTTGTGCATTTATCCTGATTCCGGGAGGAGAGTTCCGTTTGGAGCATTTGAGCAATTGGGTTGTCTTGCAGAGCGCGCATACCGTTTTGGTCACCTACCGCGAGCACACCTCCAAGTCTGAAACTTTTTTAGCCGGTTTCTTTCTTGGGTTAGGCATCTTGGTGAATCCTTATCTGGCACCATTGTTTTTGTTTATTTGGCTTGCGCTCAATGTGTTAAAAGCTTTTCGATGGAGAGAATGGATGTTGGTGTTGTTAGGAATGGCGGTTCCGCTCTATTTTTTTATGATGATTTATTTTGCGGCCACCGGGCATTGGTTTGCTTTTCAAATGCCGGAATGGACAAGCTTTCGTTGGAATTGGCAAGTATTCGGAACGGATAATACTTCGAAGTTGTTTGCCATTTTGTTTGGTGTATTCTTGCTTTTTGCCCTCTTTTCCTGGTTGGGTCGCATGCGGGGCAACATTATGCGGGTACGTAAACAGCGTCTGGTATTGTTGTACCTGAATCTTTTTCTCATTGCTGCGGGGGTGTTTTTGTCGGGTTATTTTGCACAAGGAGGATTGTATCTCTTATTAATTCCCGTTTCCCTATTGAGCGCTTTTATGTTGGCCCATTCCAATTTTAAATGGCTGCTCGAGCTCTATTTTTACGGTTTACTCATTCTGTTTGTACTGGCCAAAGCCTTTCCTGTGGTCTGAATCGTGGAAAACTTCCTGCATTTTCATGGTCGAAAAACCTAACTTTGCACAAATTCTTTTCACATGAAATTTGGCGTTGTTGTTTTCCCCGGATCGAATTGCGATGAAGACATGGTGTATGTGCTTCGCAATATTATGGGACAAGAAGTGGTTAAACTTTGGCACAAGGACCGCGATTTGCAAGGTGCCGATTTCATTGTACTTCCCGGTGGATTCTCCTATGGTGATTACTTACGTTCAGGTGCTATTGCCCGCTTTTCTCCAATCATGGACAAAGTCATTGACCATGCCGAAAAGGGTGGTTACCTAATGGGAGTTTGTAACGGATTTCAAATTCTTACCGAAGCTCATTTAGTTCCGGGAGCATTATTGCACAATACTGAGCGTCGTTTTATCTGCAAGAATGTTTACATCAAACCCGAAAACAACGGAACATTAATCACCTCCGGTCTCGATACCAAAAAAGCTTATCAGATTCCCATTGCTCACGGCGAAGGAAACTATTTCTGCGATGAGAAAACATTGAAAGAAATCAGTGATAACGGACAAATTCTTTTCCGCTATTGCGATGCCGAAGGAAATGTAACACCTGAATCGAATCCGAACGGTTCTTTACAGAATATTGCAGGTGTTTGCAATGCGCGAAAAAATGTATTTGGTATGATGCCACATCCTGAGCGTGCAGCTGACCAAAATTTATCCAACACCGATGGTCGTGCAATTTTTGAATCGATTTTGTCTTTAGTCTTGAAATAAACTTCAACCCAAAACAACAACCTATGAAGAACCTCAAAGTATTTAGCATTCTTGCCATTGCAGCTGTTGCGCTTGCTTCTTGCGGAAGTGGTCGTTTTACGTCTGCACGTTACGGAAACCGCGACTACGTAAAAGTTGAACCTAACGAAGTAGTGAAAACAGAACAAGTAAAAGGTGAAAAAGAAAAGGCCGCAAAACAAGTCAATAAAAGTGAAACTGCTGCATCAGAAGAAACAGCTTCAGTCAATGCGGTTTCTGCTCCTGTAACTGCGGAAAATGTAAGTGCTCCTTCTACAGCTGCTGCACCCGGGAAAACATCGACAGGAGTTTCAGATCAAGCAGAAGTTGAAGATGCTGCTTTGCCTGTTGTTGATGCCAATGAAAGTGAAGTAATCAATGCACCAATTCAAGATAACGATGCTACTACAGGTGGCGATGCAGAATTGATTTTGCTTGTTATTCTTGCCATAATTCTTCCTCCGCTTGCTGTATACCTTTACGATGGTTCAGCGAGTACCATGTTCTGGATCACCCTTATTTTGTGTATTCTCAGTGGTGGATTTATTTTTGGTTTTGGCGGATACCTTTTCGGACTTTGGGGATTAGCCATCCTATTGGCTATCCTGCATATTCTTGAAATTTTGTAAATCATTTTTTGTGCAATAACAAAAGGCTGTCCTATTTGGGACAGCCTTTTTTTTGATTGAGGAGTTGATAAAAAATAACTCTGGCTTTAACTATTACCTTATCACACTTGATGCATTCACAGTTGTTCCGCAATTTTTTCCGTTCAAATCAAGCAATAGATTGTCGGTTGCATCAAATTGCACATTGTTATTAGGTCTTGGAGTTCCGCGATAAACTTTTCCTCCGGTACAGGTAAATGCCTTTTTCTCACCCGGCTTCAGTCGCGTATAGGCACCCGATCCATGGCAAAGCAACAAATCTGCTCCTGTGTCATTAACCAGAATGACATCCGGCTGTCTCATTTCTGCCAATTTTCTTTGGCCTTCGGGGGAGTTCCAATACGCAGCATTAACACCTTTTATTTCATGGTTCCTTTTTTTCACGAAGCTATACCCTCCGTGAAAAAAGTGATTAAAGAATTCAGGAACAGCAAATTTTATCAAACAATGGAAATTGCCTTAACCAAATAGTTCTTCTTCAAATTCAGCTTTTTTGTATTTGGAAAGTTTGGCCACAATACCGCTTTGGAGATTTACAGATAATTCAGATCTGGAATAATTGAGCAGGTATTTCATGTGAATCAGCCACGATTTATGAATGCGAATAAAACCGGGAGCTTCTTCAAACATTTGCTCAAAATGTTTCAGGTTTTTACTGGCGGTGTATTTGCGGTGTAGGGTATGCACAATGCTATAGGATTCGCAGGCTTCAATCGCAATAATGGTTTCTATTGGAATGATGTGCTGGTAACCTTTTTCTACCACTGCAATATTTTTTATTTCCTTAGATGCGAGGGTTTCTGATAAGAGTTTCATGCGTTGCGCAGTTTCTTGAAGGTCAATTCTGTGCTGCACTTTTTCAATGGCATGTTTCAAACGATCAATGTCGATGGGTTTCAACAAATAATCCGATGCCGAAATTTCGAATGCTCGAATGGCGTATTTGTCGTAGGCAGTGACAAAAATAATTTCGAACGAAATGGTTTTGAAAAAATTCACGATTTCAAATCCGGCATATTTAGGCATTTCAATATCCAGAAATACCAAATCGGGTTTCATGCTGTTGATGTTTTCTACCGCATCGGGGAGGTTGCTGAATTTTCCGATGATTGCGACGTTTGGACAAAAGCGCAAAAGGAGATTTTCGAGCACATCTCTGGCGCTTTCTTCATCGTCGACGATTATGGCTTGGAGGTTTTTCATGTTCAAATTTTTTGTGCTTCGATCAGAAACGTTTACGGTGAGGGATTTTTAGCGTGACTTTTGTTCCTGTTTCGCTGTCTTCATAAGAAACGCCTAATTCTTCTTTAAAGAAATGTTTGAGAATATCGAATCGTTTGGTAATCGCTTTGGTGGCAAAAGATTCGTGACCAGACCGCTGACGTTCCTGAATTTTCTTGGCATTTTCCCTTCCTATGCCGTTGTCTTCTATAACGCAATAGAGTGTTTCGTCTTTCATGAAGAAATCAATGCGAAGTGTTTTTTGACCTTCTTTATGAAGTAATCCATGCAGCAATGCATTTTCAATAAAAGGTTGAATCAGCATTGGCGGGATGAGAATTTCGCTTATTTGGTTGGTGTTGAGTGAAAATTCCAATTCATGTTTGAACCGAAGTTTTTCAAATCCCAGGTACAGTTCAATCGTTTTTATTTCTTCTTCAAACTCAATAAAATCTTTGTCGGATTGGTTTAATGTTCTTCTAACCAAATTCGAAAATCGCGTAATGGAAGAATAGGAATTGTCCATGTCGCCTTTCAAAACCAAGTCTTGAATAGAGTTTAAAGAGTTGAATATGAAATGGGGATTCATTTGCGACTGAATGGCAATCAGTCGTGATGCATGCAGTTCGTTGATCTGATTTGCCTTTTCCTGTTGTTTTCTGATTTGTCGCTTAAACAGGAGGTACACAAGAATGGCAATGCTTAATACCACAATACCAATGAACCACCATCTTAGGTAAAAGGGATTTAAAATGGTAAAAGCATAGGATACTTGTGGACTAAACAATCCGTTGTTTTCAGCTTTGGCTTCAAAGGTATAGTTGCCGGGTTTTAAAGCGTTATACGTAATGATATGGTCTTCATAGGGAGCGATGTTCCAATCATTATCTGCGCCGATTAAACGATAATGGTACCTGATGTTTTCGCGATGCAGCAGGGAAGGAGAGCGCAAGTGAAAACTGATTTTCTTTTCTTCATTGGAGAACCTGTTTTTTTCAGTTGCCGCTTTTTTTCCGTTAACCAGAATAGTCTCCAAAATTAATTTTGGTTTTTCGGTTTTCTTTTTGATGTTCTCAATATTAATTCTTTGCAAGCCGTTTTTATGCGCAATCCACAATTCGTTTTCATGTAAACAAAAATCAAATATTTTGTCGGCAAATAAACCTGAGGATTTGTTCACCCGGAATACGGGATTTCCCTTTGCATCCAAAATAAAAATGCCGTGTTGGGTGTTGGCAATAATTTCGTTTCGGTAAATCAGAAATTTGGTGATGATCAGTTTGTTTTCGTTAAAAACAGGAATAGTTTGTTTTTTGATTTCTCCTTTTTCCAATAGTAATATTCCGTTTTTTAGGGAAGTGGCAATGGTGTGTTTTTCGGTAGACTGTATATCAAGCGTAGGAATTGCTTTTCCTTTCAGTGTTACGGGTGAAAAGTTTTTCAAGTCGCTGCTCCAGTACAATCCGGATGAGGAGGAAACATACCAACTGTTTGAAGCGGCTTCGTAAGAGGTGCAATAAATTCTTTCGTTCAAGATTTTTTTTCCATCGGTATAAAACGTTCGTGTAATGGAATCAAAAGTCAATTCAAATAACCCGATGTTAAATCCCGCCAGTATATGGTCTTTTCCGAATGACAGGTCTTTGATGGCAAAGGGGATGTTGTTTTTCTCCATGTCCGTTTTTCGGTCGATGAAAGAAAATCCCATGTTATCGTGAATGATAATTTCCTCTTCCTGCCAGTAATTTAAATATTCAATGCGTTTGTTTCCGCTTGATTTTATGGGATGGAGACCTTTATCGAATGCGATTATTCCTCCTTTATTTGTTCCAAGTAGAAGCTGCTCGTTTTTTCCGATGCATATTTTGGTGATGGCATATTCATCGGGTAGAAATTCGATTCCTGAATTTTCCGGATTTGGAACGACAATAATTCCTTTGTCAAACGTGGCCAACAAGTGATTGCCTTCTTGGTCTTTGTAAAAATCGGAGATGAAAAAATCCTTGAATAAACTTTCTTTTTGGAGTGGAAGCAAAAAGGATTCATCGGGAGAATACAAATGCACACCATTTACCAGATTGGCCAACCATAAATAGTTTCCTGTGTTTTTTATGCGAATGTGTTCGTATTTGGGATCGATTTTGAGGTTGAAACGAAAGCTGAATTTTTTTTCCGCATGATGATAGGCGAAGACGTTTTTGGTGTTAAGGTCAAGCGCAAAGGTTTCATTGCGGTGTTTAAAAAAGCGAAACACTGGCAACTGTGTAGGGTGTTCCGATGGGTAATCGATGTTGGTTTCGGTGAATTTTTTATTGCTGTAAATGATGCATTGAAAGATGTTTCCGGACGAAAAAATGATATCGTTGTTTGTGACTTGATATCCCGGCCCTTGAAATTTTCCTGATTTGCTTTGGTATGTGGCGATAAGATTTGCGGAAGGGTCGAGTACAAATATTTGTGATGAGGTTGATATTACTATTTCATTGTTGTGTGAAATAAGAATCGAAATATCGTTAGCCGGCTCGGGGATTTCGAAAAAGACAGTACATTTTTTATCGCGAATTCGGAATACTTGTCGGTTGAGGTTAAAACAAAATACATCTCCGTTTTCATGTAGTACCAAGCCAAACATAGAAAGGCTTTTCATTTCGCTGGCATCGATTTGCTCAAAGGAGTAGCCATCATGAACGTACAATCCATTATCGGTTGCAAACCAATAATTGTACTCTTTATCCTGAACAATGCTATAGATATCAACCCCTTCAAATTGTTTTTCCCCAAGCATAAAATAAGCAGGTTCCGCAGCTCCAAGAATGGTGCTGTTGATTAAAAGAAAAAACAAAAGGAGATGCCTCATCAGGCTAAATATAAGATGATTATCGCGTACAAACCTTGAAAAATAGTCAGGATTCAGCAACGCCTTTTTTTGTTCAGGAATGGATCGAAAA
>JBIKKU010000010.1:0-26101 GCA_044360245.1 Flavobacteriales bacterium
ATGTTGGAATTCACATCGTTCCAGTCACCAAACGAAATTGCATTGGTAGGACAAGCTTCTGCACAAGCGGTCATTGCATCGCCATCTACAACAGGACGTTGTTCTTTCTTGGCAACGAGTTTACCGGCTTGGATGCGTTGAACGCACATAGAGCATTTTTCAATTACACCACGGGTACGAACAACAACGTCAGGGTTAAGCACCCAACGGGTCATGTCGTTTTGTGATGGATTGAAAGCAGTGAATTTTTTGTAGCTAGGATAGTTGAACCAGTTGAAGCGACGTACTTTATACGGACAGTTGTTCGCGCAGTAACGTGTACCGATACAACGGTTGTAAGCCATTTGGTTAAGACCTTCATTGCTGTGTGTTGTTGCAGCAACCGGACAAACTGTTTCGCAAGGTGCGTGGTTACAGTGGTGACACATCAATGGCATGAACACTACTTCCGGATTTTCGGAAGGTACTTCCATTTGAGAGTACATGCTAATTGTACCTGTTCCTTCTTCAGCAGCTCTAGATTTGGTCATGTCTGAAGAATAGTAACGGTCAAGGCGCAACCAGTGCATTTCACGACCGCGACGTACTTCATCTTTACCTACAACAGGAATGTTGTTTTCAAGATTACAAGCTACGATACAGTTCGCACAACCGATACAGGTATTCAGGTCGATGGACATTCCCCAACGGTGACCGATGTGTTCAACCGGATGGTCTGCCCAAAGATTGAGTTCAGCAGATGTTTTTTGAACTTGTTTTCCGTCTTCGTGGTAAGCAAATGTTTTTGGCTTATTGAAGAGGTTTTTATCACCGATTTTGTAAACGTTGAAGGTAGTTTCTTTCACTACTGAATCACGTCCCATTACGGTTTGGTGTGTTTGTGTACAAGCGAGCGGATATGTTGCACCTGCATCGGAAACATTCGCTGATGTTCTGTAGCTGTATGCACCGTTTACCATGGCTACCATACCAAATACGTTTTTACCAACGGTAGCGTGTTTTTCGCCATCCATTTCAGGATCTCCGTATTGACCATATTGGAAGGCAGCATTACCCACTTTTTCTCCGTTAGCACCGCGTCCGTATCCGAGCGCAATACCAATGGTTCCGGGGGTTTGTCCCGGTTGTGGGAACACCGGTAAAAGCACCTCACCGGCACCCTCAACATTCACTTTTACAAGTGAAGCAGGCCATTCCTGACCAATCGAGGTATTGTATCCGGCTTTTGTGCAATCAACAGGAGCCATAGTAACATAGTTATCCCAAGTTACTTTGGTAATGGAATCAGGCAATTCTTGGAGGAATGGGTTGTTGGCATGGTTACCGGCACCCATTGCATTGGTATAAAGCACCACCTCAAAGTTTGCTTTACCTGCTTTAGGAAGTTTTTTCCCTGCGCCGTTTACATCACCAACAAAGGCAGCAGCGGCAGCAGCAGGAGCAGCGGTAGTTCTTGAACCGTTGTGAACAGCCCAGTTCCAATACTCTTCAAAGAAGGTGTATTCTGTTTGGAATGGGAAGCGTGAAGACTCGGCAACACGACGGATTTGTTTGTAATACGTATCGGAATCCTTTGTTCCACGGGTTGCCATACCAGCCCAAACGAGCATGGATTCTTGCATGTTACGGGTTTCGTGGAGCGGACGAATCGCAGGCTGAGCTACTGCCCAATGGTTGCGCTTCGGTGATGCATCGTTCCAGCTTTCGAGGAAGTGGTGGTCAGGTGCATTGTATCCGCAAAGGCTTGCTGTTTCATCTGCCCAAAGTGCAAAAGAAACTGAAAGCTCGGCTTTGGCAATTCCTGCACCAATTGCTTTACCCATTGGATGTGAATACACCGGGTTAACATTGGCATCGAAAAGAACTGCTTTCACTTTTCCTTCAGCAATTTCTTTCATCACTGCATCTACCTCAGCATCGTTCGCTGCAAAAAGATTTACAGGATTGTTGAGGTTGATAGTGGATGAATAGCTATTGAGTTTTTCGTTGATGGCATTTACAATGGTTTGCACAGCTACATCGTTTGCACCTGCTACAACCAAAGCATGACCGGCATTGGCTTTCAATTCCTCTGCGGCAGCTTTTGTTTTATCCATCAGAGCAGCAGGAACTTCTGCTACTTTGCTACCGGTAAGGTGTGCATAGATGGCGGCAGCAACCAAACCTTCTTCAGATGGTTTGATGGGAACACGCACATCGGCACTTGAACCTGTGGTAGTAAGAATGGTTTCGTATTGGAAGTGACGCGACATCCAATCGTTTTCGGGACGACGGTTTTGTGCGTATTGAGCAACGTACTCGTTGTGGAGTAACCAGTTCGAAAGGAAGTCAGCAGCGATGGATACGATAACTTTCGCTTTGGAGAAGTCATAGTCCGGAATTACCGCGCTTCCGAAAGAATCTTTATTGGCTTGGCGGATTGCTGAATAAGAAATGGCATCGTATTGAACCCATTTGATGTTGGCAGGCATGGTAGCCACATTCAAATCAGCGAGCACAGGCTCTGCAACAGGTGCAGCGGCGCTATCAACAGCAACAATCGGCTCAGCAGCCACTTCAGCTACAGGAGCAGCAGTGGTTGAACCTCCGAGCGTGTACATTACATTGCGGAGAAGCGATTGGGTAGCAGGAGAAATAACGGTACCGGTTACGATACGTACTTGTCCGCCTGATTTTGCAATGGCTTGCAGTTTTTCTCCAACTTCTTTATCCAAGGTAGCCCAGTCGGTATCTTTTCCACCTTTGCGTGGACCAACCAAACGTGAAGAATCATAAACAGACATTACCGAAGCCGTTACACGAGCATTCGATGCAGCTTTTGTGATTCCATACTTATTGTTGGCTTTGATAAAAATCGGACGACCTTCACGGGTTTTCACTAAGATGTTGGCGAAATCCAATCCATCATAATACGTTGAAGCGTACCATGTTGGCATACCCGGAGTGACGTCTTCAGGCTTAGCAACATAAGGGATTGACTTGATCACCGGCGCCTCACAAGCAGCGAGGGTAGCAGCGGTTACAGAAAATCCGAGGAACTTGAGGAAGTCACGACGGCTGGTTGAAGTTTCCTTGAGTTTTTCATCACCGAGGAAGGCATCAATCGGGAGTTCTTCACCGAACTCGTTGTCGCGGTTTTTGATGAACTCGGGATTGTTCTCGAGTTCTTCAATTCCTTTCCAGTATTTCTTGTTTGTACTCATATAGCGCGCGCTGAAAAGTTATTAGTAGTGACATTTTGCACATTCCCAACCACCGAGTTCGTTCACGGTGATTTTTTCGTCTGCCAGATGTTTCTTCTGGAGTTCAGGGTTGTTCAACATACGTTTCTTAAGCTCATCGTAGTAACCACCTTCCATTTTGGTTTCGGCTTGGTTGTGACACTCAATACACCAACCCATGGTCATGGTAGGACGCGTTACTTTAATGTTCCCGTCAATGGCATTCAATTCTTCATGCGGCATGATTCGGGCAACGGTTTCTTTGGTCATGTCTCCGTGACATTGCTTACAATCTACACCACCTGCAACAACGTGTTGTTGGTGCGAGAAGTAAACGTGATCGGGCATGTTGTGAACTTTAATCCATTTGATAGGCTCAGTTTTTCCGGTATAAGCCATCGCTTCTACATCCCAACCCACTGCCTTGTAAATCTTAGCAATTTCTTCGGTTCCGGTTTCGGTTCCTTTTTTGATGGCTTTATGACAGTTCATACAAACCATTGGAGAAGGAATTAAAGCGTGACGTGATTTCTCAACGCCGGAGTGGCAATATTGACAAGCAATAGCATTGTCACCCGCGTGGATTTTGTGTGAGAACGCAATTGGCTGCTCTGGTTTGTAGTTTTCGAAAACACCTACATCTTTCAAGCGGTACCATCCATCGGCAAGACCGCCGAAAACAAAGAAGAGCACAACAAAAGAGGTGAGAACTTTATGTCTCCACATCCAAGCCTTCCAGGTTTGCCAGTAGGTCATTTCAGGGAGTTCCTCGAGACCTTGTTTCTCACGGTTGGCGTTCACCAATTGGCGACGTACCGAACCGGCAGAGAAAGCGATGATCACAAAGATGACACCGAGAATGATGATCCACATGGAACCACCTTCTTTTTCTTCAGCAACGACGGGACCAGCCTGGGGAGTTCCAGCAGTTGCAGCAGGTTCTACATAATTCTCTACGTATTCAAGAATGGCATCGATTTCCTCTTTGTTAACCGCTTGAGGAGGCATGACGCTCTTGTTGAAATCCTTGAACAGCTTATTCGCATAAGCATCACCGGAGGCAAGCACCTCACCGGAGTTCATGATCCACTTGTAGAGATTTTCTTCGCTCGAATTTTTCTTCCAACGCTCACGTGCGCCTTTGAGGGCCGGTCCAATTCCTTTTTCCAAAGGATGGTGACACGCACCGCAGGCACCCTTGAAAAGGGCTTCACCATCGGCAGCGTAGGACGCAGACGTAAAGTTTAAGCTGAAAAAGAGCAGAAAAAGGGCCGAAAGGCCAGGAATACTTTTGATCTTTGATCGGTAAGAAATGTTCATAGGTTGCAGTCGACTTTGAGATGGAGAACTCTTAACCGTCGGCAAATTTATCAGAGAATTGCATTGTGCATCGAAAATTGTCACAAAATTGTCAGGAGAAGGAATAATTTATAATCATTCTAAATAAACTATTGCAAAACCCTTTTCTATTTCAATCTATTAGCACCGGAGGAGATTTCAAAAAAGGGGCTAAATGGAATCAGATTTTTCGAAGTGAAAGGTGGATTTGAGGAGGGATTCGAATCCGAAAATGATTCGTGTCACCCATCCAGGGCATCCAAAGCATTTTGGCCGGGGATTTGCTATTTTTGCCACATGATGCTTAAAATTCTTCTTTTCAGCCTTTCCATCTTCTCCTCTACCCTACTTTTCGCGCAGGAAGAAGAAACCGATTGGAAGTTGTACCGACCGCAAACCCAGGGTAACACAAAAGACAGTGTGGCTACCGTAAAACCAACGAATTCTGCCGCTGTGGTAAATACTTTCAATTTTGCCACTGAAGCTGCCGGAACAGTAAACGTGAAGAAAGACCCACGCATTGATGCATTAACTACCTTTTTGGGAACACCGCAAAACGGTAAATCAACAGTTACGGTGAAAGGATTCCGTGTACAGATTTTTACCGACCGCGACAAAAACAAAGTCAATCAGCGTCGCGCCGATTACCTTGCCTTTTACGCAGAACAACCCGCGTACATCGATTTTCTTGCGCCTAATTTTCGTTTGCGTGCAGGAAATTTCAGAACCAAACTTGATGCTTCCTATTTTCAAAACAAAATCAAACCACACTTTCCGGATGCCGTAATTGTGATGGATGATGTAGAGTTGCCGAAGCTTCCTTGATTATTTTAATCGCAAAGAAATTCCTGCGAAATATTCCATCCAGAATCCTCGAAAAGGGTTGGTATTTTCTGTGTTTTCAAGACCCCAAATGCTTTCGTCAGCATCTGTTTCTCCTTTAGGAAAACCATAACTGCCGCGGATTCCGATACGAAGTCCCAATCCTGATTTGTGCTCATAAGCACCTTCCAACATCAAGTCGGCAGTGTAGGCCATGAAATTTGCATCGTAACTGTATGAATAGGGATTGGATCCATCAGGATACAAATAATTCTGCGTTAGTTTTTGGGTCACGTAATTGGCAGTCCCACCCGGTTCGGCATAAAGAAAAACACGGTGACTTTTGGTTACATATCCCACCAACAACAATTGGTAATGCAAAAAAACACTCGCCGTTTGGTACTCCAAAGAAATGGTTTCGCGCATACCTGCAACCTTGGGATAGGTTGTTACAGGAGGTGAAGGATGGTAATACAAAACTTCGTGATCGGGTGAAAAATAAATACCGTTTTGGATGTAATACAACTCTTCGTTGATCACAGCACGTTTACCATAAGCAAGGCCCAAACGGATGTAATGATTTCCCTTCACGCGGTATTGCCCGCCCAACTCGGGATACAATCCGCCTTGTCCGAATCGCGCATTGGCAAACAATCGGAAAGAATGTTTCACTGCAGGTTCTGTGCTTAGTCCGATTTCGGGCTGCGCAAAAAGATTTGCAACACATCCCATTACGAACAAAAAGACAAAAACTGATTTCATCAATTGAGTTTTAATACTGCGAGGAATGCTTGTTGCGGCACTTCTACACGTCCAACCTGACGCATGCGTTTCTTACCTTCTTTTTGTTTTTCAAGAAGCTTACGCTTACGCGAAATATCACCACCATAACATTTTGCGGTAACGTCTTTACGCAAAGCTTTGATGGTTTCGCGCGCAATAATTTTCGCGCCAATGGCAGCCTGAATAGGAATTTCGAATTGTTGACGCGGAATCAGTTCTTTCAACTTTTCACACATTTTTTTACCCAATTCGTAGGCATGGTCGCGGTGAATAAGTGCAGACAATGCATCCACTTGTTCAGCGTTAAGCAGGATATCCAATTTCACCAAATCGGATTCTTTATAACCGATGGGATAATAATCGAAAGAAGCATATCCCTTAGAAAGGGTTTTGAGCTTATCGTAGAAATCGAAAACGACTTCACCCAAAGGCAATTCGAAAGAAAGTTCGACACGGTCGGTGGTGAGGAAGTTTTGGTTGATCAATACGCCACGTTTGTTGATGCAAAGTGACATGATGTTACCGAGGAATTCGGATTTGGTAATGATCTGTGCTTTGATGTAAGGCTCTTCAACTTTTTCCAATTTGCTTGGATCAGGCAATTGCGATGGATTGTGCACTTCCATCATTTCGCCTTTTTTGTCGTAAGCAATGTAGGATACGTTTGGTACGGTAGTGATTACCGTCATGTTGAACTCACGCTCCAAACGCTCCTGAATAATTTCCATGTGCAACAGACCGAGGAATCCACAACGGAATCCGAAACCAAGTGCTGCAGAAGATTCAGGTTCAAACACCAATGAAGCATCGTTCAATTGAAGTTTTTCCATGGCGTCTCGCAACTCATCAAACTCATCGGTATCAACCGGATAAATCCCGGCGAATACCATGGGCTTCACGTCTTCAAATCCTTTGATATCCTCTTGACACGGATTGTTCAGGAGGGTAACAGTATCACCTACTTTAACTTCACGCGCAACTTTAATTCCTGAAATAATATATCCTACATCCCCACAGGTAATTTCCTGCTTGGGTTGTAAATCGAGTTTCAGACTACCAATTTCATCTGCAAAATAATCTTTGCCTGTATTGAAAAACTTCACTTTATCGCCCTTTTTGAGGGAGCCATTCATGATACGGATAAAGGCAATGATTCCACGAAAGGAATTGAATTCCGAATCGAAAATAAGTGCTTGCAATGGGGCATTGGGATCACCTTTCGGAGCAGGAATACGTTCAACAACCGCTTCCAAAACTTGATCAACACCAAGGCCGGTTTTACCGGAAGCGGCCAGAATACTTTCACGCGGGCAACCCAAAAGGTCGACAATTTGATCTTTTACCTCTTCGGGATAAGCTCCGGGAAGGTCAATTTTATTGAGAATCGGAATGATTTCGAGATCGTGCTCCAGGGCGAGATACATGTTGGAAATGGTCTGCGCCTGCACTCCTTGTGCTGCATCTACCAACAACAAAGCACCTTCGCAAGCAGCAATGGCACGGGAAACTTCGTAGGAAAAATCCACGTGACCCGGAGTATCGATAAGGTTAAAGATGTACTTCTCGCCTTTGTAATTGTACTCCATCTGAATGGCGTGGCTCTTGATGGTGATTCCACGCTCACGTTCCAGATCCATATCGTCGAGGGTCTGGTTGGTAAGTTCACGCTCGCTCAGGGTACCGGTCATTTGCAGCAGACGGTCGGCCAAGGTTGATTTTCCGTGGTCGATGTGGGCAATAATGCAAAAATTGCGGATTTTCTTCATTTCCATAGGACCGCAAATGTAGGGAATTCGGCGCAATGGAAACGGATAGGACAAGCAAGCAAAATGCTTTTTTCCTTTTTTAAGTCCATGGGGCTATATTTGTGACCCAATTCCACGCTATGAAAGTCGTTGACCATCTGAAAGAAGCCAAGCGCACCCTGTTTTCCATCGAAATTTTGCCCCCGCTTAAAGGGAAAAGCATTCAATCGATTTTCGATGGAATTGATCCGCTGCTGGAGTTTCAGCCTTCGTTTATTGATGTAACGTATCACCGCGAGGAATACATTTATAAAAAACGTGAGGGCGGATACCTTGAAAAGGTAAGCATCCGTAAGCGTCCCGGCACTGTTGGTATTTGCGCTGCCATCATGAACAAATACAAAATCGATGCTGTGCCTCATATCATTTGCGGAGGATTCAGCAAAGAAGAAACCGAAAATGCATTGATTGACCTGCAATTTTTAGGCATCGACAATGTGTTGGCATTGCGCGGAGATTCCATCAAAACCGAACCCGGATTTGTTCCTGAACCCAATGGTCATGCCTATGCTCTGGATTTGGTGAAACACATTCACGAAATGAATAACGGTCGCTACATGGAGGACGATGTAAAAGACATGGCTCCAACCAATTTTTGTATTGGAGTAGCAGGTTATCCTGAAAAGCACATGGAAGCACCGAACATGGGTAGCGATTTGAAATTCCTCAAAGCCAAGGTAGATGCGGGTGCTGAGTACATTGTAACCCAAATGTTTTTTGACAATAAGAAGTATTTCGAATTTGTTGATTTGTGCCGCAAAAATGGCATTAACGTGCCTATCATTCCCGGATTAAAAATCCTTACCGGGAAAAAACAAGTCACCGGACTTCCAAAAATCTTCCACATCGACTTGCCTGAAGAATTGTACGATGCCGTTGAACGTGCCAAAGACGATAAGGAAGCCAAAGAAGTTGGAATTGAATGGGCTATTAAACAATGCAAAGAATTGATTGCGCATAACGTGCCTTGTTTGCATTTTTATACCATGGGTGTGAGTGATTCAACGAAACGCGTTGCACAAGCCGTACTCTGATCAACTAAGACTTTAGTTGGTCCACACTTTACTTCCTTCGGAACAATTCCTGCAAATCTCAATTTGTGAGCGGTCGCTTAAAATGGCTTGCCTGAAATTCTTGTACTCAGTACTTCTCCAAATGGTACGGAAGTTCTGCTGCGCCAAATCACCCATTTGATGTGTGGCGTCTTTATCGAAACAACAAGGAACTACTTTTCCATCCCAAGTCAGCACAGAAGAGGACCACATTCTCCAGCAATGGTTTCCGAATTTATTTCGGATGCGCCATTTGCCATCAGCGCCTTTTCGGTAGCGGGTGTATTCAGGGTTCTCAGGTATTAAAGGATTTCCGTTTTCGAAATCATAAACCTGTGCGGTTTTCAAACGTACCTCATCCACTCCTAAATCCTTTGCCAATTGAAAAACTTCGGGTACTTGATGTTCGTTTGGTTTAACCACTAGAAATTGAAAAATGACATGTGGTGTTTTTGAGCGAAGCGTTTTTTTGGCCTGCAAAATGTTTTTTGTTCCTTCGATGACTTTCGATAACTCACCGTGAATTCTATACTGCTCGTAGGTTTCCTGTGTTGTGCCATCAATGGAAATAATCAAACGATCCAAGCCGCTTTCAACCACTTCACGTGCTTTTTTTTCGGAAAAAAAATGTCCGTTACTGGAAGTCGCCACATAAATTTTTCTCTTTTTGGCCTCCTTCACAATCTCCATGAAACGTGGATGAATAAAGGGTTCTCCTTGAAAATAAAAGTTGAGGTAAAACAAAGAAGGAGACAATTCATCCATCCATTTTACTGCCTTTTCGGGATGCAAATTCCCGGTGGGACGCGAAAAAGAACGCAATCCGCTTGGACATTCCGGACAACCTAAATTGCATGCAGTGGTCGGCTCAATGGAGAGTGCAAAAGGCATTCCATTGTGTTTCGCTTTTTTGGTCCATTTGGACCATTTGTAGGACCAACGCAAACGCAACAAATTCATCACCCGAGAAAATGTCAGATGCCGCAAAATCCGCAATTGGTCGACACGCGAACTCATTTCTTTTAATTGGGAGAATTATTTGATATGCAATGTTAATTTAAGCTGACCACCCAATCCTTGCTGAATGATCTTCATAAGCGTAGAAAGGCGGATATCGGATGCATTGTTCTCTATGCGCGAAATATATGACTTGTTCGTTCCACACTTTTCTGCCAGTTCTTCCTGTGTCATGCCTAGTTTCGTCCTGGCCTCTTCAAGCATTACACCAAGTTTAAAAGCTTCAAATTCCTGCTCCCACATTTCGCGCTTTTTGGATCCGCGTTTACCGTACTTTTTGTCCAACAATTCGTCTAATGACGTCATGTTTTTAGTTCCCTTTTTCATGTTTGTATTCCTCCATTATTTTCAATGCTTTCTCTATTTCGGCACGAGGTGTTTTTTGTGATTTTTTTTGAAATCCATTTCCAAGTATGATGATGTTTCCGCGGTCAAAAAATGCAAAAATCCGAAAGATGTTACCTCCATATTCCACCCGAATCTCATACAATCCCTTTGTGCCTGAAATATGATCCAAAAATTTCTTTGGAACTTGCGGTGTAGTTTCAATTAAACGCAAAGTCCATTCGATTTTTTTCTGGACTTCCATTGATTGTTGACTGTAAAACTCCAAAAAGTACCTTTTGTAGGCAATAACTTGTCTTTTCACCTTACAAAGTTAACTAATCAGACAACCAAAAACAAATGCAAGCTCTTTCTGAAAAACCATCATTTAGGTAAGATTCCTTTAACTTTGCCTCATGCGCCTTTTCTTGATTTGTATCCTACTATCCATTCCATCAGCCATACGTGCACAATTTACCATTAGCGGAACGGTGATGGACAGCAAAACCCATGAGGTTCTTGCCTTTGTGAATATTTTGAGTGAAGATGGCAAAACGGGAACCAGCACGGATATTGAGGGGCGATTCACATTGGTTTGTCCCGCTGTTGTAAAAACAATTTCACTGAGTTATTTGGGTTATTATCCATTAACCTATACTGTCAACACCAGCCTGAACAAACAAGTAATTTACCTGGATAAAAAGGAAATTGAATTGGATGGAGTGGTGGTATTACCTGGCGTAAATCCTGCTGAAGTCATCATGCAAAAAGTGATTGATCAGCGCAAAAAACTTGACCCCGAGCGTTCAACGGATTTCAGTTACCGGATGTACAATAAATTGTTTGTCACACTTAATCCCGACAGTTCCATCCTTCAACACCCCGAAAAGCTGGATACCAATGCCAAAGAAGCCCTTGCTTTTTTCGACAAACAACATTTGTTCCTCACAGAATCGGTAACGGAAAGGGTGTTTTTTCTTCCGGATAAAAACAAAGAAACGATTCTTGCCTCACGTGTTTCGGGCTTTGAAAACCCTGTGTTTTCATTGCTTGCCACCGAATTTCAATCCTTTTCTTTTTACCGCGATTTTGTATCGCTTGGCGGTGTGCAGTATGAATGTCCGATTGCACCCGGCGGAACATCCCGCTATTTTTTCCTTCTGGAAGACACATTGGTTCGCGATTCCGACACTTTATGGGTGATTTCTTTTCGACCAAAAAAAGGAAAAAACTTTAAAGGAATGAAAGGAACGATGACCATTTCCAACACCCACTCTGCCATCGTGAATGTTATTGCCGAGCCCGCCAAAGTTGACGAAAGCACAGGGCTTGGAATTAAAATTCAACAACAATACGATTTGGTTCAAGGTAAATTCTGGTTTCCCGTACAACTCAACACTACCTTGTTTTTTTACGGCATTAAAGTAGAAAATTTCAATGCGGTAGGAATTGCCAACGGTTATTTGCGCGATATCAATTTTGATCCCAAAGAATTTCCTGCCGGACCGAAATTCATTGATTCGGAAATGAATTCGGACGCAGGAAAAGCAGCAGATTCCATTTGGCAAAGCGCACGTATCGATTCACTGAATGCTAAAGAAATTCGAACCTACCATGTGATCGACAGCATTGGAAAGGCAGCAAAATTGGAACGAAAAATCAATGCCTTTACTTACTTGCTCGATGGACAAATTCCAATTAAAAAAATCAGCATCGATCTCGATCGCGTATTACAATACAACGATTATGAAGGTTTCCGCTTAGGCGCAGGAATTCATACCAATGCAAGGCTATCCAAATATTTCAATTTTGGTGCTTATGCTGCTTATGGTTTTAAAGACAAGGAAACCAAATACGGAGCCGACATCAATTTCATGCTGCCATTTCGCGATGTAGATTTAAAAATCGCATACAGTCACGACCTGATTGAAACCGGTGGTGTTGCCTATTTCGAGAAAAAACGCTTCACCAATACCGAAGACTTGAGTGATTTGTTTCGCAATGCTTTCGATTTAACCGATCAGGCAGAGGCCGTGCTGGGAGCCAGATTTTTGAGGCATTTCAAAGGTTTTGGTTTTCTGCGTATCCAAGACCGAAAATTCGCCGAGGGTTATGATATTGTTTTTCGTCAGGATGGTTTTTCGGAAGTACTGATTCCTTCTTTGCGCAATACGGAAATTGGAGCTGCCCTTCGTTTTCAGTTCCGCGAATCCTTCACCAAAACCCCGACAAAACTGATTTCCAAGGGCTCTACATTTCCGGTAGTGTGGATCAAATTCACGCAAGGTGTTGACTTGGCAAACGGTCAAACCTCTTTTTCACGATGGGATTTCAGGATTGAAAAAAGCCACAGTATTCGTCGTATTGGTCGCATTTCTTACCGATTGGATGCGGGCCAAACCGATGGCAACAATTTGCCTTTATCCATGTATTTCAATCCTCGCGGTACTTATCGCAGCCTGAAAGATTTAGCGGTGTTTTCGGGAATGGGTTTTGAAGTGATGCGCACCAATGAATTTTTATTGGAAAAGTATGCTGCCTTGCATTTCCGCCATGACTTTACCAGTTCGGTTTTCAAAGGGAAATTTCGTCCGACTTTTGCCTGGACCACAAAAGTCCTATTTGGCAGCGGTCCTTCCGAAAGCCGCTACCCACACGCCTCAGCAGGATATTACGAAAGTGGTTTCATGATCAATTCCTTGATTCGCTCGGGCATAAGTGGTATTGGCCTTGGCGCCTTTTACCGCTACGGTCCTTATCAGTTGCCAAAAGCCATCGACAATTGGGCTTTTAAACTGACCATTGGATTTGTACTGGATTAGGCCTTTACTAGCGTTCTAATTCCTACATTTGCTGAATATCCCTGACACATGTGGGCTAGAATTGCTTTCATTATTTTACGTAACCGATTCCTGATGCTGGGAATCCTCGGCGCCATTACAGCTTTCATGGCTTACATGGCCATTTCCCGAATACAAATCAATCATCAGTTTCAAACCATGCTTCCCGAAAGCGATACGGTGAACATTGTCTTTCAGGACATGAAACACCGTTTTGGGGAAGACGGTATGGTGATGGTCATTGGAATCAAAGAAAAAGACCTTTACAACATTGAAAAATTCAAAGCCTGGAAACATCTTGGCGATGATGTAAACGCAGTAGATGGTGTTGACTCTGTTTTCTCTGTGGCGCATATGTACAGCCTGCAATTGGATACCACCAACAAAACCATGCGGACTTATGCCATGTGCAAACCTTTTCCGCAAACGCAAACGGAATTGGACACACTGGTTGCGAAAATTCATGAACTTCCTTTTTACAACGGAATTCTATACAACGACACCACCGGTGCTTCATTGATGATGGTGTTTATCAATCCGAACAAATTCAATTCCAAACAACGTGGCACTATCATTCCGGATGTGATTGCCGTAACCGAAAAATACAAAGATCGTTTCAGCGAATTTCATTTTTCGGGACTGCCTTACATTCGTGAGGTTCTGCACAATACTTTAAAATCGGAATTGCGTTTGTTCGTTGCACTTTCGGTTGGTGTTACCGCTTTGATTATTTTCATTTTCTTCCGCTCCATTCGGGTACTTATTGCTTGTTTGGTTGTCGTTTTCATTGGCGTGATTTGGTCCTTTGGAACGATGGGTGTACTTGGATTTCATGTATCGCAATTGATGGCATTGATTCCGCCTTTGATGATTGTGATTGCTATTCCGAATTGCATTTACCTCATTACCAAATACCATCAGGAATTCAAAAAATCGGGCAATAAAATGCGCGCTTTGAGTTCAATCATTCAAAAAATAGGTGCAGCTACACTTATGACTAACGCCACAACTGCCGTGGGTTTTGCGACATTTATTTTAACCGACAACGAAAAACTTTATGAGTTCGGTGTGGTTTCTGCCATCAATGTCATGGCCTTGTTTTTCCTCTCCTTAATCATCATTCCTATTGTGTTTAGTTTCATGAAAGATCCTTCGGTGAAACAAACCAAACATCTGGAAAAAGGTTGGGTAGAATGGGCCGTAGAAACATTGGTCAACATCGTTTCAGGCTACCGCAAATGGGTATTCGCAGGATCCATTTTGCTGGTTGGACTCAGCATTTGGGGAATGTCGATGATTAAAACCACCGGTGCCATCACGGAGGATTTACCTCCTACATCCAAGGTGGTAGTTGACTTGCGCTTTATTGAAGACAACTTCGGTGGAATGGTACCTTATGAAATCATGATTGATTTCAAAAACAAGGCACAACTTAAAAATCCAAACTACGCGATTAAGAATCTACATAAAGTGGATTCGATTCAACGTGTGCTGGAAACCAAAGGAGTGTTTTCGAAATCCTTGTCGGTTACGGATGCTTTGAAATTTGTGAATCAGGCATTCAATGGCGGTAACAAAGATTTTTATTTCATTCCCGAAAAAGGTGATCTGATGTACATGCGTTCCTATTTCGAAGGCTTGCTGAATAAGAAGAATGGTCCGGGGTTAAAAGGCTTCATCGACTCCACAGAAACAAGAGGAAGAATCACACTTCAGGTAAAAGATTTAGGCGCATCCAAATTGACCGACATCGAAAAAGAACTCGCACCGCAAATCGATGGAATTTTAAATCCTGATCGTCATGCAACCGATTCTGCGATGCAAGCTTGTTTGTCAAAATCAGGACCAGCGCGCGATACGGCATTGATTGCGTTTTACGATGAGCACGCTCGCGTTTACAATTACCTCATTGACGAACTCAGCAATGGAGATTCCCTGAAAAAAGTAGAATTTGAAAATGATCCCGCAAAAGTTTACGCACACCACAAGGACGGCGATTTTAATGTGAAATTGAAAAAAGCAGTGAACCTCACCTATGCCGATGTTTACATCACCGGAACGGCGGTAGCATTTGCAAAAGGAACGCAATACTTGATTGGTAATCTTGTTTCGAGTTTGATTTTTGCTGTAGTGCTGATTTCTGCTTTGATGGCGCTTTTGTTCCGCTCATGGCGAATGGTGCTCATTTCCATGATCCCTAATCTTGTTCCATTGATCATTACTGCAGGTGTAATGGGCTTTTTTGGCGTTCCCATTAAAGTTTCCACTGTATTGGTATTCTCCATTGCATTGGGCATTTCCGTAGATGATGCTATTCACTATTTGGCAAAATACCGTCAGGATTTGAAACAAGGAAAATCCATTGGTGAAGCAGCCATCATCTCCGTGCGCGAAAGTGGTGTGTCGATGATGTACACTTCTATCGTGTTGTTTTGTGGATTCATGATGTTTACGTTTTCCGAATTCGGTGGAACGAAAGCTTTGGGTATGTTGATTTCGCTCACTTTGTTTGTGGCCATGTTCTGCAACCTGATTATTCTTCCATCTTTGTTGATGTCGCTGAATAAACTTGTTACCACCAAAGCTTTCCGCGAGCCTTACCTGGATGTGTTTGATGAAGAAATTGACGAAGACCTCAGCGGATTGCACATCGAAAAAAAACCTGATTCCGATTTGAACTAAATCTTTAGTTGAACGTTATATCGACCACCATGAAAGGTATCATTCTCGCCGGAGGCTCCGGCACCAGACTTCACCCGCTGACTTTGGCTGTATCCAAACAACTCATGCCGGTGTACGACAAGCCGATGATTTATTATCCGCTTTCCACGCTGATGAGCGCAGGCATTCGCGAGATTTTGATCATTTCCACTCCACACGATTTACCACATTTCAAAAAATTACTTGGTGATGGAAAAAACATCGGTTGCGAATTCACCTATGCTGAACAACCCAAACCCGATGGACTCGCTCAGGCTTTTGTGATTGGTGCTGATTTTGTAGGAAACGATGGTGCTGCATTGATTCTTGGCGACAATATTTTTTACGGTGCCGGATTGGGTCGCAATTTGCAAAACAACTACAACCCCAACGGAGCTGTAATATTCGCCTACCACGTAAGTGACCCTGAACGTTATGGTGTGGTTGAATTTGATGCCAACATGAAGGCCGTCAGCATCGAAGAAAAACCGAAACAACCCAAATCGAATTACGCAGTTCCAGGATTGTATTTTTACGACAATCAAATTATCGAGATTGCTAAAAACCTGAAACCATCCGCGCGTGGTGAGTATGAAATTACCGATGTCAATGCCGAATACTTGCGTCGTGGACAATTGAAAGTTTCCATTCTCGATCGCGGTACTGCGTGGTTGGATACAGGTACGTTTAATTCACTCATGCAAGCCGGACAATTCGTTCAAGTTATTGAAGAGCGTCAAGGTATGAAAATCGGATGCATCGAGGAAGTAGCCTACAACATGGGTTTCATCAACAAAGAACAACTCGCACGTATTGCTGAACCACTTACCAAAAGCGGATATGGCACCTACTTGCTCAACCTCATCAAATAATGCAGGGACTATCAGCGTATCTGGAACGCATTGAAAAAGGCATTGCTGAACTTGAATTTCCGCAGCGTCCTGTTGAATTGTACGAACCCATGCGCTACATTTTGCGACTGGGCGGCAAACGCATGCGTCCGGTGCTTACGCTTATGGGCCATGAGCTCTTCGGAGGTCAGTCTGAAAAAGTCGTTTCCCCTGCTTTGGCTGTTGAACTGTTTCACAATTTCACACTCATTCACGACGACATCATGGACCGTGCTCCGCTGCGTCGTGGTAAACCAACCGTTCATGCCAAATGGAACGAAAACGTTGGTATTCTCAGCGGTGATGCCTTGATGGTGATTGCCTACCAACAACTTGCCAAATGTGAAGCGCAACATTTCAAAAACATTTTTGATTTGTTTTCCAAAACAGCGATTGAAGTCTGTGAAGGTCAACAATTCGATATGGAGTTTGAAACACGAGAAGATGTTACCATTGATGACTACCTGCAAATGATTGCTCTGAAAACATCTGTTTTATTGGGCTGTGCTTTGCAGATGGGTGCCATTCTCGCCAATGCTTCTCAAGAAGATCAGGAACATGTTTATGCC
This sequence comes from Flavobacteriales bacterium, assembly GCA_044360245.1. Taxonomy (GTDB): domain Bacteria; phylum Bacteroidota; class Bacteroidia; order Flavobacteriales_D; family UBA2798; genus UBA2798. The sequence continues at coordinate 17,362 of JBIKKU010000010.1, forward strand.
TTCGGAAAAAATCTTGGCATTGCTTTTCAATTGCATGATGATTTACTGGATGCATTTGGTGATCCTGAAAAATTCGGGAAAAAAGTTGGTGGTGATATTGCTGCCAACAAAAAAACATACTTGTTGCTATCTGCTTTAAGAGATGCCAATCCGACGCAAAAACAAAAATTGCAGGATTTGATTTCGGGGACAGAACAGGATGAGTCGAAAAAAATTGAAGCTGTGCTATCTGTTTTTCGTGAACTCAACATCCGCGAAAAAACAGAACAAAAAATGGACGCATTTTATCAGGAAGCTCTTGTGCATCTCAACGCCATTCAGCGTGAAGAAAAATACAAAGCTCCTTTGCTTCACCTCGCAGCCGTACTCATGGAACGTGAACACTAATGCGCATCATCGGAATCATACCTGCCCGTTACAATTCTAGTCGTTTTCCCGGAAAACCGCTCGTTGACATTATGGGGAAATCCATGGTTCAAAGGGTTTACGAGCAAGCAAAATTGTCTTCTTCACTTCATGAAGTATTGGTTGCAACAGATGACCAACGCATCTTCGATCATGTAAAAAGTTTTGGTGGAAATGTGGTGATGACCTCAGAACATCATCCGTCCGGAACCGATCGTTGTTATGAAGCCTATCAACTTTTTGGCGCAAAATTCGATGTGGTCATCAATGTGCAAGGCGATGAACCGTTTTTGGCGCCACATCAAATCGATGAATTAGCGGATTGCTTTCAGGATGCCGATGCTCAAATTGCTACACTTGCTCAGAGCATAAAAAGTCCGGATTTACTTTTTAATCCGAATAAGGTTAAAGTGGTCCGCGATGCCCGCAATTTTGCCTTGTATTTTTCCCGTCATCCATTGCCATTTCAAAAGAACTTGCCTCAGGACCAGTGGCTATCGCATTTTTCTTACTACTTGCATGTGGGCTTGTATGGGTACCGCACCGAAATCCTTGGAAAACTGACTACTTTACCGGTTAGTCCCCTCGAAAAGGCCGAATCGCTTGAGCAATTGCGTTGGCTGGAAAACGGATACCGCATCAAAGTGGCTGATACACAGCACGAATCGCATGGCGTAGATGTTCCCGAAGATTTGATAAGTCTGTTAAAAACATTTGGGAAATAAGCCTTCTCGGTATTACCTTTACATTCTGATGACCATTGAGCAACATATTAGTGCCTTGTTGTTCCATTATGATTGTGTAATCATTCCTGGACTAGGCGGATTTGTGAGTCATCACAGTCCTGCTCGTGTATTGTCTGATCGAGAACTTGCTTTTCCGCCATCCAAAGGCATCATCTTCAACAAGCACCTGATCACCAATGATGGTCTGCTTGCGGATGCTTTGGTGCGTGAGGAAGGAATTTCATTTTCGGAAGCGAACACTTTGCTTGCCGATTTTGTGACGACTTCCAGAGAAAAATTATTCCGCAACGAACGTGTTGTTTTTGAAGGATTGGGTGTGCTCTACCTCGACCGCGAACACAACATTCAATTTCAACCCGATTTTTCTGTCAATTTCCTGATCGATTCCTTTGGATTGTATCCGGTAACTGCACGTGAAGTTGTGAAGCTGATTGTTCCCGAAGAAAAAGCGGAACGTATTCAAGAAGCTTTACCTAAAGAAGAAGCAAAAGTCGTTGCTTTCGAACCAGCCGTTAAATCACGCAAATGGCGCTATGTTGCTGCAGCAGCTGTATTGCTTCCCGTTGTGTTTTATTCGGTGTGGATTCCAACACGTACAAACTTCCTACAAACCGGACATCTTTCTATTGCTGACCTCAACCCTTTTTCTTCTTCTGTTCCTGCTTATGAGCACAGAACAAATGCGCTTGCATCAGGAATAGATCGTGTAGAAGATGAATGGAAAAAACTGGTTGTGAATGCAGGCGGTCCGGTGACCAAACTCGATTTAAACGATAAGGGTCAATACCTCAACATTTACGTCACCGGTGATTTGGAAATTTCTCTTGCTGCAGAATCTACATTTGTCGCGAAGGAAAGTACCATCAAGAAAGAAAATCACGCACACCTTATTGGTGGTTGCTTTCGTGAACTGGCCAATGCCGAAAAACTTGTTGCAGATTTAAAATCGAAGGGACACCCTGCTTTCATTTTGGATGAAGTAGGCGGATTATACCGAGTTTCGGTAGAAAGTTTCCCGGACAAGGAAAGTGCCAATCAGGCTTTATCTCAGCTTAAAGCTGAAGGTTTAAACAATGTTTGGTTGCTCGTAAAATAATCAACTAAAGTCTTAGTTAGAAAAAGCTGTCCCCAAATCGGAACAGCTTTTTTTGTGCCTGATTTAAAGTTTAAACATAATCGGAAGTGTCATCTGCGAAGCAACTTTTTTCCCGCCTTTTTCTGCAGCGGTCCAATTCGGCATGAGTTTCACAACACGCACAGCTTCTGCATCCAAAGAAGGATCAATTCCTCTTGCCACTTTTACATCACCAATTACTCCGGCAGAAGAAACAATGAATTGCACATAAACTTTTCCTTGAATGTTCTTTTCAGAAGCATCTTTTGGGTATTGAATGTTCTTGACCAGGAATTCCATCATGGCTTGCTGACCCCCAGGAAATTCGGCCATTTTATCGACTTCTTTAACTACAGGCTCCTGCATAGGTTTCCCCATTTCGAAAGAAGAAAGTGAAATCCACCCTAAAAACAAGGGTAAAAAAAGCAAATACGAAAGCGCCATATAGGGCTTGGTTTTCATTTTGTTCATCATGTGAATACGTATTTTGGTTAAGCCCGGACGTGAAAAAGAATTCACCATTTTACTCACCGGAACACCGAGCATCTGACCGATGAGTACTTGTTGGTAATGCACATCATCACTGCCACGTGCATGATCGTCGGCAATGTATTCGTGCAAACGGGAAAGTTCACTTCCGCTCCACCAGGCCAATAGATGGAACCAGAAGATGGCCTTGAACATTCCCATCAGCAGATGATCCAAGGAATGCCATTCACGCACATGCACACGTTCATGCAAAAGCACACATTGGCGATCTTGTTCTTCCATGGAGGCATCAAGATAAATTCGGGAGAAAAAAGAAAAATTAATATAAGTCGATCCGCGATGTTCGATTAAATAATAATCTTCTTTGCGTGTAGATTTAATGCGGTGCAAAAACAAAATCAATTGAAGTATTTGATACATAAAATACATCAAAACGATACCGGCGCCTATCGCCCAAATCGAAAACAAAATTGGATACAAATCAAAAGTTGAATTGCTTTCTACATATCCGGGTTCATTGACAAAAAAAACAGGAAGTTCAACATGCACCAGTCCACCTGTTGATTCGGCTATATGCAACCATGGAGCAATTAAGGCCACCAATGCAATGCCGAGAACGAGAAAACGATGGATGCGGAAAAAAGTCGTTCTACGAAAAACGAATACATAAGGAAGCATTAACAAAACCCACAATAGGGATGATTCCAAAAGATGGAGCAAAAATGTTTCGATCATTTCTTGGCTTTTTTACGTGTTTCCAAATCGTTCAATAACTCATCAAGGTCTTTCATGCGGATGTTCTTCTCCTCCACAAAAAAGGATAACATCTTCTTGAAGGATCCACCAAAATAATTACTCACCAAATCTTTGGTCAGAAAACGTGAATATTCTTCTTTACTTATCAAAGGGAAATATTCGTGTGTTTTACCGTAGGCTTTGTGGTCGATATAACCCTTTGCCTCTAACACACGGACAACCGTAGAAACGGTATTGTAGGCAGGTTTCGGCTCTGCCATGCGGTCAAGAATATCGCGCACTACACCTTTTTCGATTGACCACAAGGCTTGCATTACTTCTTCTTCTGCATCGGTAAGTTGTTTCTCGGGTAACATAAACACCATTTGTTTATGCAATAATAACTATAATTTTAGTTCATCAACTAGATTTATAGTTATACAACTAGATTATTAGGGAACGGTCATCAATACCTAAAAAAAGGTATTCTTAGCCTCAATTTCAGATGATTCGGTTCTTAATATGTATTTTTGCCAAAGCCAAACAAAAAATCATGCTTAAAAAAATTCTCCTCGGTCTACTGATCGTATTCGTTCTTATGCAACTCTACCGCCCCTTCAACAATAACGGTGAAGCACGCGGTCCTAAAGATATTACCACAGTTGTTCCCACTTCACCTGAGGTTCTGCACATTCTGGAAGTTGCCTGTTACGATTGTCACTCCGACCATACCAATTATCCTTGGTACACCAATATTCAGCCTATCGGATGGTGGATTCAGCACCATGTGGATGAAGGAGTGGAAGAACTCAATTTCACGCAATTCGCTACTTATCCCGAAAAACGTCGCAAACATCTGATGCACGAAATTGAGGAAGTGGTAGAGGAAGGCGAAATGCCATTGGAATCGTATATCGGTCAGCACCCCGAAGCCAAACTCAGCGATGACCAAAAGCATTTGCTGGAGGAATGGGCTAAACAGCACTGATGCGGCTGTTGCTGCTGATAGCCTTATTCGGAAAGACTCCTGAAAGTTTAACGGAGATCAAATCTTTTGGGAGTAATCCCGGAAATCTTTCCTTGTTTGTACATGCTCCATCTCCATTTAAGGATAGTACGCAATATCCTTTGGTTATTGTATTGCATGGATGCAACCAAAATGCGTCCATCATTAGTGAAGAATCGGGATGGAACACTTTGGCGGATCGCTATGGATTTATTGTAGCCTATCCCCAACAGTCGATGCTGAACAATGCGCAACGTTGTTTCAATTGGTTTTTAAAAAGTGACAATAGCATTGACCAAGGCGAAATGTTATCGCTGCACGAAATGATTAAGTACTGCACGAAAAATTATCCAATCAAAACATCTTCTGTTTTCATTTACGGATTATCTGCAGGAGCTTTTATGAGTGTAGCCTACATGGCCAATTATCCGGAGGATATTCAAGCCGGAGTAAGTTGTGCGGGGGGACCGTTTGGCGCTGCAAATTCGATTTCGGAAGTCATGCGTCTTGCCGGAAAACCAATGGACCATAGTCAAAACGAGTGGCTTAGCATCCTTCATCAAAAAGCAGGAATGCATGCTCGTTATCCGAAATTGATCATTCTCCAAGGCTCAAAAGATCAGGTTGTGCATCCGCAATACGCCATTGAACTTATGGAACAATGGACAGCTTTACACCACACCGACGCGAATGCAGACAGTCTTCACACCACATTTGAAAACAATCCGCATTTGCAAAAAAGCGAATACCGCGATTCGAACAATGCATGGTGTGTACTGCTTTATCAATGGGAAGGACTTGGTCATGCATTACCCGTAAACCCCGGAAAGGGCATAAGACAAGGCGGAAAAAGCGGATGGTTTACGGTAGACAAAGATTTCTTCTCAACCTGGTACATTGCGCGTGATCTTGGATTAATTCCAAATCACTGATTTCTTTTTTTCGGTCCGCGAATAGCTTCTGCTGTCCAAGGATCTTCAGGCCAACTGTGTTTGGGATAGCGAATGCGCAATTCTTTCCGCACTTCTTTGTAGGTATTGTTCCAGAAACTGTTCAAATCGCGTGTGATCTGCACCGGTTTGTACCCGGGCGACAAAAGATGCATCAAACAAATTATTTTCCCTTGATTCACGCGAGGCGTTTCGGAAAGACCAAAACACTCTTGAAGTCGAACTGCAATAATCGGTGCACTGCCATCCATTTGGTATTGCAAAGCAATCTGTGAACCCGAGGGAACTTCGATTCGTTCGGGAGCACGCGTGGCAATTTCGTTTTGCATTGCAAAATCAATAGAATGCCACAACATGTTGAACAAATCCAATTTGAGCAATTCTGCTTTTCGCTTCACACCTTCGGCATAGGGCAAAAACCATTGTTCCATGTTTTGCATCAGTACCGATTCGGAAAAATCAGGAAACTCCATTTCAGGTTCCCACATGCGCAGAGATGCCATTCTTGCCTGCAATTGCAATACGCGTTCATCCGGCTCCAGAAAATTCAATCCTTTTTTGCGAAGCACATCACACCACATGCGAGCCAACAAAAGTTTATCGGGATGGTGAATGCTTTCTTCTTTTACCATCAATTGACCAAAACGAAATTCTTTTCTGCAAATAATTTGTTCTGTCTTATCATCATAAACGGCAATGTCTACAGGCTTTGCAGCAGCAATCATTGGAGAAGCATCGAATGCACTCGCCAAAAAAATCCGTGCTTCATTCTGACCACCATCCATTAAAGCAACTGCAATCCATTCTACATCAGCCAATGGATCGGATGCTTCCATACGTGCCAATTTTCCACCGGACAAACGAAATCTTCCCTGATGATCCACTTTCCTTCCGATACGATCGGGATAAGCTGCATACAACAAGGATCCGGTATAATGATGCACTTCATCAACTAAAGTCTTCGTTGATGCTTTTCCTTTATACATCAATGAAAGACGGTGGATACGTTCCAAAACTTTACGTTCTCCATTGGTCTGTTCGCGGTTACGGTAGCGTTCCAATTCACGCAAACGAAAGGCAATATCACTACCCGTTCCACGTGGCATCGGATCGCGTTCTTCGAGTAAGGCCGCTATATCTGCTGCGAGAACGGATTGTTGAATTTCTTCACCATGCAAAAGCAAAGCCGCTATTCGCGGATGTGCACCGCGACGCAACATGGCTTTTCCTTTTTCGGTTATTTTTCCTTCGTCAATAGCGCCCAACAATGTGAGTACATCTAAAGCACTTTGCACATGATGCGCAGGAGGCGTGCTAATCCAATTCAATTGCATCAAATCACTTGCTCCCCATTGCAACAATTCCAAAATCACCGGCGATAAATCTGCTTCCATGATTTCGGGAACACGGTGTTTTTGCAATAAATGATGCAAATGCTCCGACCAATTTCTGTAACAGACTCCGGGAGCTAAACGTCCGGCACGACCCGCGCGCTGTGTGGCTGCATCTTGGGTGACTTTCACCGTTTCCAAACGCGTAAATCCTGTTTTGGCATCGAATACGGCTACCCGTGCAAAACCACTGTCGACAACCGTATTCACTCCATGAATGGTTAAACTGGTTTCGGCGATTGATGTCGCTAAAACAATTTTACGTTGACCATTTGAATCGGGTACCAATGCTTGTTGTTGCTCCTGCAAAGGCAATTCACCATACAAAGGCAATACACACGCAGTTGGAATGCGTGATGCTAAAAAATCCTGACACTTGCGGATATCCGCTTGTCCGGGAAGGAAAACCAATACATCACCATCTTGTTCTTTGAAAGCGCGTTGTGTAAGCATTCCCACTTGTTCATGCAAAGGCAATGCGGTATTCGGAGCATCATAATGCAGTGTCACCGGAAAAGTCCTTCCCTCGGAACGCACAACCGGTGCATTGTTCAGCCATGCGGCAATACCTTCACCATCCAATGTGGCCGACATCACCACAATTTTTAAATCCTCACGCAATACTTGTTGCACTTCGCGCACAAGCATCAATCCGGTATCGGCATACACACTGCGCTCGTGGTATTCATCAAACACCACCATCGCATACTCTTCTAGGGTATTGTCGTCTTGCAACATCCGCAACAAAATCCCTTCCGTAACAATTTCGATTTGCGTGTTTTTCGAAATGAGATTTTCAAAACGAATCCTATATCCGATGCGTTCACCAACATCTTCTCCGAGTTGATCCGCCAATCGTTTTGCCACTCCCTTCACCGCCAAACGACGCGGCTCGAGCATCAGAATTTTTTTCCCACGAAGTTCCATTCGCTGCAAAAATTCCAAGGGCAATACCGTACTCTTTCCCGCTCCCGGAGCAGCTTCCAACACAAGCACATTGCTTGCATTCAGTTGCCGAAAGATCTCGGGATAAAGGTCTTGTATGGGGAAATGCATATGCAAAACTAAAACGATATTCTATATGTTATATGCCATATGAATATATGTTATATGTTATATGGATATAAGCCATATGGATATATGCTATAAGCCATATTATATGTTATAAGCCATATGGATAAATGTTATATGTTAAATTGATATAAGCCATATGGATATATGTTATAGGTTATAAGTTGGAAGTAAGATAGGGTGATTTTGAGGGGGGACTATTTCACCATTTTCCTTTTTATAATTCTCTTGGTGTTCTCGTGCCCTTTGTGTCTTAGTGGTACCTTTGAGAACTTCAGGCACCGCGTTCGTGCGCTTTTTCCCTCTTCTCCTAATTCCCTATTTCCCTTTTTTCCTTTTTTAAATTTCCACAGTGTACTGTGTGCCTAAGTGGTGCCTTCGAGAGCCTCAGGCACCGCGTTCGTGCACTTTTTTCCTTTTCTCCTAATTCCCTATTACCCTTTTTCCCCATTTTAATTTCCACAGTGTACTGTGTGCCTAAGTGGTGCCTTCGAGAGCCTCAGGCACCGCGTTAGTGCACTATTTCCCCTTTAGTAATCTAATCAGTGTCTGCTAGCCTAAGTGGTATAAAAAAAGGCCATATCTTGAGGATACAGCCTTTCAAATTTTATAACTAAAAGCTTAGTTGATCTTAATGTGGAAATTCCGGTGAAACAGACCCCCTAATTCCGGAGTAAACTGACCCCTTGATTCCGGAGCAAACTGACCCCTTTTTCCGTGGCAAACTGACCCCACCAAAATGGGCTGAAAAAAGTGAGAGATGGACACCACTTTTGTGGATTTATCAAAGATAAATCCATTGAAATGGCAAATCATCCTATCGCTATGAGTAA
>JBIKKU010000129.1:0-7775 GCA_044360245.1 Flavobacteriales bacterium
GGTTTTTTTCGGAAACCAGCAATGGACACGGTGTTGAGCTTACCTAAGTCGTTGGTAACCGGCAATTCTTTTTCCTGAGCAAGTTTTTTTTGTGCGGCAGGTGGGGGTATGGCTGCAACGGCTTGTTTTACGGCTATTGGAGCTGCAGATTTACGGATTTTTGCATCTGCAAAGAGGTAGTTGGGATTGTCAGGATGACCCTTTGGCTGGGCAATCGGAATCAGCTCAGGTTTTTTTTTTCTCCCTGGTCATCCAGAGAGCAAGCCTGCATCAAGGTTAATTCCACAAGCAATCGCTGATTTTTCGCGGCTTTGTAACTGATATCGCATTTGGAAAACAATTCCAGTCCCTGCAACAACATAGGTGCTGCAATGCTTTGCGCTTGTGTTCTGTATCGGTCCTTAATGTTTTCGCTGGTTTCCAGAAGCACTAAGGTTTGTTGGTCCTTACACACCAATAAATCACGGAAATGCGAGGCTAGTCCGTTGATGAACAAGTGACCATCAAATCCGTTTTTCAAAATTTCATCGTAAGTAAGCAGCACTTTCTTGATATCACCTGCTATAATGGCATCGGTAATGCGGAAATAATAATCGTAATCGAGGATGTTGAGGTTCTCGATAACGGATTTGTAAGTGATGTTGTTTCCGGCAAAAGAGACAATCTGATCGAATATGGACAAAGCATCACGCAATCCACCATCAGCCTTTTGGGCAATAATGTGCAATGCATCTGCTTCGGCGGTGATTCCTTCGTTTTGGGCGATTTTCCCTAAATGTTGGGTCATATCGGCGATGCGGATGCGATTGAAATCGAAAATCTGACAGCGCGACAATATGGTTGGGAGAATTTTGTGTTTTTCGGTAGTCGCCAGGATGAAAATAGCGTGTCGTGGCGGTTCTTCAAGTGTTTTAAGGAAAGCATTGAATGCACCGGTCGACAACATGTGCACCTCGTCGATGATGTACACTTTGAATTGTCCGAGTTGCGGTGCAAAGCTTACCTGCTCAATTAGTGAACGAATGGCATCTACCCCATTATTTGAGGCGGCATCAAGTTCATAAATATTGAGGGAGCGTCCTTCGTTAAAGGATTTACACGATTCACATTCATCACAAGCCTCGGTATTCGACTGCAAATTCATGCAGTTGATGGTTTTGGCCAGAATACGCGCGCAAGTTGTTTTTCCTACACCACGCGGACCGCAAAACAAAAAGGCTTGCGCTAGGTGTTTGTTTTTGATGGCGTTTTTCAGCGTAGAGGTAATAGAACCTTGACCCACCACCGTATCAAAGGTTTGGGGACGGTACTTCCGGGCTGAAACAACGAAATTTTCCATCTTTTTTAAGGAGTACAAATATAGCACGAGCCTCAACTCCTGCGTGGGGACTGTGCATAACTTTTGATTTCTCCACGATTTGCCCACGGAAAGGTTTGTGCTTGTTGACTTTTTACCTATCTTTGCCGTCCATTTCGATGGAATAAAAAGTAAACTATTTCAAAATCAATAAATTATGTCTAACCGTTACGAAACTGTTTTCATTTTGACTCCCGTTTTGTCTGATGATCAGGCAAAGGAAGCAGTTGCCAAATTCAAGGGTATCCTTAAGGATGTTAAGGCCAAGACCCTGCATGAAGAATTTTGGGGCCTCAAAAAGCTGGCTTATCCTATCCAAAAGAAAACCACCGGGTTTTACCAACTCGTGGAATTCGAAGCAGATGCACAAGCCATTGCAAAACTTGAAGTGGAATACCGTCGCGATGAGCGCGTTCTCCGCTTCTTAACTGTAAAACTCGACAAGCACGCAATTGCTTACAACGAGAAAAAGCGCAGTGCAGAAGGTTTGCAGAAGCCTAAAAAGAAAGAAAAGGCAGCTCAAGCTTAATTGTTTAACCCCTTAAGAAAAAAATTATGGCAGACGATATCAGATATCTTACCCCCATTAGCATTGAAACGACCAAAGAAAAATATTGCCGTTTCAAAAAAGCAGGGATCAAATACATCGACTACAAAGACCCCAACTTCTTATTGAAGTTCGTAAACGAGCAAGGTAAACTCCTTCCGCGTCGTGTTACCGGTACTTCCCTGAAGTTCCAGAAAAAAGTATCTCAGGCAGTAAAACGCTCACGTCACTTGGCTTTGATGCCTTACGTAGCGGATATGCTGAAGTAATCACATTTTAATCTTTAGAGTCATGGAAGTTATCCTCAAGAAAGACATTGATAAACTCGGATATAAGGACGATGTGGTAAAAGTTCGCGACGGTTATGGTCGTAACTTCCTCATCCCAAAAGGTCTTGCAATCGTTGCAACCGCATCTGAAAAGAAAATCCTCGCTGAAAACCTTAAGCAGCGTGCTCACAAAGAAGCAAAAGTTAAAGCTGAAGCAGAAAAAATTGCTGCTTCTTTGAAAACTGTTGCTGTTAAAGTTGGTGCAAAAGCAGGTGAAAGCGGAAAAATCTTTGGTAGCGTAAACACCATTCAGGTGGCAGATGCACTGAAGAAACTTGGTTTCGATTTCGAACGCAAAAACATCACCATCAAGAACGAGCCTATCAAAGTTCTTGGTAAATACGAAGCTGTAATTCGTCTCCACAAAGAACTTGCTGAGACCATTACCTTCGAAGTGGTTGAAGAATAATTGTATTCAAGCATAGAAAACCCCGGCTTTAACGTCGGGGTTTTTTGTTTTGGGAAAAGCAGTCCGTATTTTGTTGAACCAATGAAAAATTATTTGTCGCATTATTTCAGGTCCGGATTTATCGCCAATGTGTTTACACTTGCTGCGGGTTCGGGTGTTGCGCAACTGATTTCCATTGGAGCAAATATCATTCTTGCCAAGTATTTTTTTCCGCCGGAAGATTTTGCCGTGTATGCCGTGTTTTTTTCCTGGTTTCAACCGCTGAGCGTAGTTGGAGCATTGCGATTGGAAGCAGCAATTCCGATGCCTGCAGATGATAGTGAAGCATTGGAACTGACCCGCAAAGCAGTTCGTGTTGGATTGATCACCAGCGGACTTTCCTTACTTGGTGTTTTGTTGTGGTATTTTATCATTCCGTTTCAAGTAGAAAAAAATCCATACCTCATTTATTTTTTATTACCCGTAACTGTCATCTCGGGTATTCTATTGCAGACCTACAATATTCTATCCACGCGTTGGGAGCGGTTTACCAACAATGCACTCGCAAGGGTATTGTCGAATTTGGTGATTGCAGGAGTGTCTATCGCATTAGGATATTGGCAATTTGGACCGGAGGGATTAATCATCGGATTGTTTCTTGGTCAGTTTGCCGGAGCTGCCTTCATGTATTTTTCTTTGCGTAAAAAAATGTTGCAGGTTCCTGCCTATCAAGGCGAATCGGTTTTTAAAAAATTCAGCGAATTCATTTGGATCAACACGCCACATGCTTTCATCGATACCTTGCAATTGACGGGAACTGTTTTCTTGTTTTCCCTTTTGTTTGATGATGAAGTGGTGGGATGGTTTTTTCTTTCCTGGAGAATTTTGAAAATGCCTTTGACTTTTATGGGGACAGCGGTATATCAAGTCTTTTATACCAAGGCCAGCAAAGCTTTTCACGCAGGTGAAGATATCCGTCCGATGATCCGAAAAATTTATGCTCAGATGTTTTTGTTTGGGCTACCGATTTGTTTGGGTTTGCTGATTGGAGGTCCTTATCTATTTGAATTGGTTTTTGGTGCGGAATGGCGCGGCGCAGGGGAGATTTCGCAGGTTATTTCCATTTGGCTTTTTGCCAATTTCATCGTTTCGCCTGTTTCCTGTATGGCCATGATCCATAAAAAACAAGCCAAGGCCTTTTTGCTTTCCATTGCAGAACTGGTGTTGCGATTTGGAACCTTATTGCTTGGCGCATGGTTGGGTGGATTGCATGGTGGTCTGGTATTCATGACCATCGGAAGCACCTTTGCCATGATTTTTATGATGTATTGGTACCTTCATATTTCCCGACCTGTTATCAGAAACTGATTGTTAGGATTTGACCTTCACTGCGCATCTTCATGGGGGGCTTTATTGTATCTTTGATTTAACATGTCGGTAAACAAGATCATTATCGAACCCGGTTCAGCTTCACGTCATTATTGGCGTGATATTTGGCAGTATCGTGGACTCTTGTTTTTTCTTGCCTGGCGCGATTTGGCAGTACGCTACAAACAAACCGTTATTGGTGTGCTTTGGGCACTGATGCGTCCCTTGCTTACCATTGGTGTGGCGGCATTCATCAATTGGATCAATAACCGTTCGGCAGTGGATGGAGTGCCTGTGATGGTGATGTCGAGCATTGCCACCATTCCATGGATGTTATTCGCTTCGGTATTTGGTGAATCATCGAATTCCTTAATCTCCAATTCCAATTTGTTGACCAAAGTTTATTTTCCGCGATTGATTGTTCCTTTGAGTACCGTATTGGTTTGTTTGGTTGATTTTGCCATTTCTCTCGTTATTCTTTTGGGCGTGATGCTTGTTTATGGAGTAGTACCCGGATGGGAAATTGTGCTCTTGCCTGTTTTTATTTTGCTTACGCTTGTTGCTGCTGCAGGAAGCGGATTTTGGATGGCTTCCCTGAATGTGAAATACCGCGATTTCCGATATGTCATTCCGGTTATTACCCAATTCGGATTGTTCCTCTCGCCAATATTATTTTCCTCATCGGAAATTTACCAAAGTCATTATCCTGAATTCCTCAAATACCTCTGGAGTATGAATCCCATGGTGGTAGTCATTGAAGGATTTAAAGCGTGTTTTTTAGGGAGTGATCATTTTGTTTTTCATCCCGGATTTATTGTATCACTTAGCGTTGGGGTTTTCTTTTTGTTTTTCGGTGTTTGGTATTTCCGTAAAACAGAACGAGGATTTGCAGATGTAATTTAATTATGAGCGAAGCTGTTATCAAAGTAGAAGGATTGAGTAAGCGTTATGTGTTGTCGCATCAGCACAATGAACGTTACTTGACTTTTCGTGATATGCTTACCTCAGGTTTTCGCAAATCGTCATCGGCATCAAAATCCGATTTCTGGGCATTGCAAGACCTTTCGTTTGAAATTCAAAAAGGCGATCGCGTTGGGATTGTTGGAAGAAACGGAGCAGGAAAATCAACTTTGTTGAAAATCCTCAGCAGGATTGTAGACCCAACTAAAGGAAGAATTGAAATCAATGGCAGACTCGCCTCTTTATTGGAGGTTGGAACAGGTTTTCATCCTGAACTTTCCGGAAGAGAAAATGTTTTTTTGAACGGATCCATTTTAGGAATGTCACGCCACGAAATTGCACGCAAGTTTGATGAGATTGTCGCTTTTGCTGAGGTTGACAAATTTATTGACACTCCTGTAAAGCGCTATTCATCGGGAATGTACGTGCGTTTGGCATTTGCTGTTGCCGCACATCTTGAGCCTGAAATTTTGGTGGTGGATGAAGTTCTCGCAGTGGGTGATTCCGAATTTCAGAAAAAATGCATCGGGAAAATGAAAGATGTTTCCTCCGGCGGAAGAACCATTTTGTTTGTGAGTCATAACATGGCTGCCGTACAAAACCTTTGCAATAAGGCGATATACTTGAAACATGGTCAGTTGATTGAACAAGGTGATGCTGCTGCTGTATTGCAAACTTATCTAAAGAGCAGTGGATCGGATGCTGTAGTGGATTTACGTTCGCGAAAAGATCGGCAGGGGAATGGAGCAGTTCGTTTCACCGAATTTTCTGTGCTCAATAGCAAAGGCGAAGAGCTTGGCAATGCGCAATCCGGCGAGCATCTCATTTTACGTTTCGCCTTCGAACCGCAAAGCGATCGCGCTATTCAAAAATTGCATTTGGCCATTGGAATAGACGACGAGTTTGGTGGTCGCATTGCCCATTTGAGCAATGAAGTCACTAACGAAATTTTTGATAACGTTAACAACAACCATCGTTATATCGATATTCATATTCCTCGTTTTCCGCTTCGCAGCGGGTCGTATAGTTTCACCTTGTTTTCTACCGTCAATGGCGAGATTGCCGATTACTTGCAAAATGCTGGAAGTATTTTTGTAGAAAGCGGTGATTTTTATAAAACCGGAAAACTGCCACCCGAGGGACAAGGAAATTTCTTTATTGATCACCATTTTAAGTTAAGCTGATTGGCCACTTTCATTCAATTCCTCAAACACATTCGCAATAACCGGCAACACGGTGCTTCGTGGTCGGATGTGTTTCTATTTTCTACCTGGAAAAAAAATCTCCAACCCGGAGTGAGTTCTGTATCTGCTCAATTGCCATGGATTTCCATTCGTGCCGTTGATTTCCTCAACCGCGAAGTCCGTTCCGATTTTCAGGTATTTGAATATGGTGGAGGTGGAAGTACATTGTACTGGAATTCCCGCGTGAAAAAAGTGGTTACGGTTGAACATGATGCATCCTGGTTTGCAGTGTTGAAGGAAACCATGGAGAAAAATAAAAAATGTGAGTGGACAGGATTATTCATTGAGCCTGCGATGGGTGATTTGGTAGCACACCCCGACGCTTCCGAGCCCGATCATTATTCCAGCAACGATGAAGCATCGAAAGGAAAAAATTACCAAGCTTATGTGCAAAGTGTTTTGAGCTATGCAGATGAAAGTTTTGATGTCATTCTTATCGATGGCAGATCGCGTACTTCTTGTATTCGCGACGCTTTTCCTAAGCTGAAAAAAGATGGATTGCTGATTCTGGATAATGCAGAACGTTTGTATTATTCCGAAAAAAATCAGGAAATTTTTAAAAGGTGTTTTCTAGAAGTAAAGGGAATGGGACCGGTATACTTTAGTCCGCATTTCAGTGAAACACGCATTTACCGAAAACTGTCCTGATGAGTGACTTTGCACCTGTGGTTATCTTTGCTTACCGTCGTCCGGACATGCTCCGACGCACTTTAAAGGCATTGGCTTCCAACAAGGGCATTGAGCAATCGGAGCTTTTTATTTTTTGTGATGGTCCAAAAGCAAATGCAAGCGAACAGGATCTTTCAGCCATTCGCGAAGTGCGTGAACTTGCTTCAGGATTTCTTGCTGCTTCGAAATTGCATACCATTTTTCGCGAAAGCAATATGGGCTTGGCGCAATCGGTGTTGACGGGAGTGGATCAGGTCATTCAAGCATTCGGAAAAATTATTGTGGTGGAAGACGATGTAGAATTGTCTCCGCATTTTCTTTCTTTCATGAATGCTTCCTTGCATCAATGTCAAAACATTCAACAAATTGGAGCAATCGGTTCCTGGAATTATTTTTTAGGAAAACATGCAATGCATACCTCCTTTTTATTGCGTTATTCCGACAGCATTGCCTGGGCCACGTGGAAAGACCGTTGGGATTTATTGGAGCGCGACGGAAAAAAACTTGCAGCACAGTTGGCAAATCAGCAACGACTTTTCGCATTCAACGCCAACAATCAGGTAAGTTGGTTCAGTGAAATGTTGCGCGATCAGCAAGATGGAAAAGTGGATAGCTGGGCCATTCGCTGGACTGCCTCTTTGGTTTTGCATGATCGTTTGACTTTGTTTCCTGCCCAATCATTATCCCGCCATATTGGTTTTGGAAAAGCTGCAACACACGAAACAGGCAATACCGATTACAATGCAGAATTGATGCTAGCAAGCGAACCTCAGGAAATTTGCTTACCTGAAATTCCTAAGGAGGATGAAGAAGCATTCAAGTATTGGGTGGATTTCAATCGACAAACCTTTCAAGGAAATAAGGGAATTAAAACCTTAGTATGGCGCATGATGCCGAAGGGATTACAAACTTG
>JBIKKU010000130.1:0-7729 GCA_044360245.1 Flavobacteriales bacterium
CGCCTCGCAATCCTGCCGAAATGGTGAAATCTTCATTGAGGTAGACTTGCATAAAATAATAGGCACTGGTAGAGGTGGAGCGGTAATTCGGAATTAAAAATTCAAATCCGCCTTTGGTGTTGTCCATGTGCTGACCGCTAATCCCAATCACCGATTTAAACCGTGGTACAGGTTGATGATGCAATCGTGTATTGAAGGAAAAAGTCTGAAGTCCGAGGTACAATGCAGTATCGCTGAGTGTTAGCGGAGTATAACCATGTGCATGCGGCTTGGATTGCTCCATGCGGAGGTTGTATTGGTAGCCCAAATCGGTTTCAAACCAACCTTTTTTTCTTCGGATGTTGATGTTGTACAAAACTTTGTAATGGTGATTTACTTGTCGCGGTAAATCGATGTTGCGGTAATCTCCATCTTCTGTAAGTGTGTAGGCACGGGGGATTCCGGTAGCTCCGGGAAACAATCCGGCTTGTTGGTTGTATGAAGAAAACGTCAAACGCATCATGCCCCAATCGCGCATGATACCTCCGCTTGCCGAAAAATTCAATTCTTTTCCGGCGGTATTTTTTAAACGTTGATTGTAAATGGGCAGCACATAGGTGTTGTATAAAAAAGTATCTGCAGGTACTTTGTAATCACCGTATTCCAGCCAAGTTGCGCGCAGTCGAAGGAAGTTTCTTTTTTTATTGAATTCGGTCATTACCGAAGATCCAATGGAGTTGTTGTTGCTACGAAAGAGTCCCAAAACTTCGGTGTTCCATTTTCCTTCCAAAGGAATTAAGGGAGGTAAAATATTGATGACTCCGGCCATGGCATCGCTTCCGTAGAGCAGGGATGATGGACCTTTCAGGATTTCCACGCGTTCAACGTTGAACTGATCCAACTCGAGTCCGTGGTCGGCACCCCATTGCTGACCTTCTTGTTTGATGCCGTTTTCGGTTACCGAAACGCGGTTAAAACTCATTCCGCGAATGACAGGTTTTGCAATCCCCACACCAACATTCATGGCGGCAATTCCCGGAATACGCTCCAGTGCATTGGAGAAGGTGTTTGCACTTTGTTTGGTGAGGTATTCTTTGTTGGCTGTTTCCGTGCTAAGTGCATTTTTCACTTCATCGGTGCGCAATAAATCCGCTTCAACCGTAAAGTTTTTCAATTCTATGGCCGTTGGTTCCAGAAGGATTTCAACGAGGGTGTCTTTCAAAATGGAAAAGTTTTGTGCATAAGGCTCGTAGCCGGTCATTTGCACGTGGATGTGGTAGATTCCCGGTTTTAAATTTTCCAGTGCAAACATTCCATTGGCATCGGCAGCGCTGTTTTTTCCGGTTTCGTGGATATACACCAAGGCCCCGGGAAGGGTTTCGTTGCTGACTTTATCGCGCACGGTCCCGCTAAAACGCAGCGTTTGGGCATGGAGTTCTTGCAGGCTGAAAAACAGCATGAAAGCGAATACCGGGGCGAAAAAGCGAAACTGCAACATAAATGCTCCTGCAATATTGTTGCAAAAATACCAAAAAGCCATTACCGCTCATGTAAAACTTTGTTCCTTTGTACCAATTGAACGTATCTTTAAGAACCGATCATGAAAAAACCCGTTGATATTCTGTTGGATAAGGATCTGCGCAAAACACCTTGCCGGATTTTTGTGCTTTCGGAATTCCTCAAAAAAGGAAATGTCAGTTTGTCGGAAGTGGATTTGGAAGCCCGTGCGAAAAAAAAGTTCGACCGCGTTACCATTTACCGTACGCTGAAAACCTTTATCGAATGCGGTATTTTGCATAAGGTTATCGACGATGATAACCTGGTAAAATTCGCCATGTGTAAGGTTTGCGACGACCACACCCACAACCACGAACATGTGCATTTTAAGTGTGAACAGTGTCTTACGACTTCTTGTCTGGATGAAATATCCATTGTATCGGTCGACCTTCCCAAAGGATACAAGAAGAAGGAAGCCAATTACCTCATTGTCGGATTATGCCCCAATTGTCACTAAACTCCTATGAAACATAAATCCTTTTTCCAATTTCCACTTTCCCTTTTTGCACTGGTTTTTGTGCTTGGCTCTTGCGGCGAAGCTCCGAAACAACTGAGCATGCAGGAACATTATGGTTATTCCTTTGCAGAGAACGATAATTCGATTTTGTATGAAATCAGTGGCAACGGATTGAAAACGCCTTCTTATTTGTACGGAACCATTCACATCCAACGCAAAGAAGTGTTTGATTTCGATACGCTGGTGATGCAATTGTACGATACATGTCAGGCCTACGCCATGGAAGTCGCCATGGATGAAGTAAACCCGATGAAAGCCGCTAAAATGATGGCTTTGGAAAAACCTTTGGATTCGCTCATCTCTCCCGAAAAATTCGCCAAACTCGATTCCATTTACGAAGCTGAAACAGGATCGCGATTGGGGATGATGAAAATGACCAAACCTTTCTTTTTGATTGCGCAATTGATGGCTGAAGATATCGGAGGAGATATGGACATGGCGCTGGATTTTTATTTGTTTTCCAAAGCCAAAGAAGCTAAAAAGAAAACCATCGGCATTGAAAAATTCGAAGAACAAATGGCTGCAGTCGATCAACTTACCGTTGAAGAACAAGTCGACATCATCATCAAAAGTGTGGAAGATTCCACTTCCAGCATGGCGAAGTTTGATGAATTGCTGAAAATGTACCTCGATGGCAACCTCATGGAACTCATGAAAATGATGGAAGATCCTGCTTATCCGGAGAAATTCAATAAAGCATTTTTGCACGACCGTAACATCCGCATGGCCGATCGCATTGCTGAAATCTGCAAAGAGCAAATGACCTTCAACGCCATTGGTGCCGCGCATTTGGCCGGTCCCGATGGAGTAGTGGCCTTGCTTCGCAAAAAAGGGTTTGAAGTAAAACCCATCAAAATTCAATTCGGAAACAAAACCGTCAAATCAAAATAAGCCAATTATGAAAAGAATCCTCATCGCAGGAATGGGCGTAATGTTTGTGGCCTCTGCATTTGCACAAAACAAAGACAAAGGAACCTTCATTCAGACCAAACCGGGCTATTATCAGAACAGCATTCTGAAAGGCATTGAAGAATATCAGGAATCCAAAAAGGAAGAAAAACCACATACCGTGTTCAAAGTCGATTTGAGCAAAATGGACCTTCCAACCGATCCGGAGAAGTACACTAAAATCTGGCATACCAGCGTCATCTCGCAAGGAAATACCGGAACATGCTGGTGCTTTTCAACGACTTCTTTTTACGAAAGTGAAATCAAACGCATCGCCGGAAAAGAAATTAAACTTTCCGAAATGTACACCGTGTATTGGGAGTATGTGGAACGTGCACGTTATTTCGTACAGACACGCGGAAAAATGTCGCTCGGTGAAGGTTCACAAACCATGGCCGTAGCGCGTATGATGAAGAAGTACGGATCTGTTCCTGCAGCTGCTTATACCGGAATGAAGCCGGGACAAAAATTCCACACGCATGAGCAAATGTTCAGCGAAATTGAAGCCTACCTCAAAGGTGTAAAAGAACGCAACCAATGGAATGAAGAAGAAGTGGTAAGCACCGTGCGTGCCATTTTGGATTTCCACATGGGACCTGTTCCTTCTAAAGTTACTTACGAAGGAAAAGAAATGACACCGGTGGAATTTTCCAAAAACATCACCAAAATCAATCCCGATGATTATGTCGATTTCATGTCGCTCATGACCGCCCCTTATTGGCAGAAAGCAGAATACAATGTACCCGACAACTGGTGGCATTCAGCCGATTTCAATAACGTTCCATTGGATGATTTCATGGGCGCTATCAAATCAGCCATCAAAGCCGGATACGGAATTTCCATCGGAGGCGATGTATCTGAAGCAGGATTTGAAAGCTGGAAACAAGTTGCCATCGTACCTACCTTCGATATTCCAAGCGAGTACATCGATGAAAACGCGCGTACTTTCCGTTTCCTTAACAACAGCACTACCGACGACCACGCCATGCACCTTGTAGGGTATTACGAAGTGAACGGCAAAACCTGGTTCCTCATTAAAGACTCAGGTTCCGGATCGCGCAATTGTGGCGAAGGATGTAAGACTTTTGGTTATTATTTCTTCCACGAAGATTTCATCAAATTGAAAATGATGACCTTCACCATTCACAAAGATGCCGTGAAAGAAGTGCTCAAAAAAATGAAATAAATCCAATCCTACTAAAAAGAAAATTCCGCCCACAAGGCGGAATTTTTTTTGATACCATTGAAGTCAATCGTGGATTCAACCAAAATGAATTTATCCCAACATGCGTTGTTCCTTTATTTTTTTTCCCCATGCACCCAAATCCTTGAGAATAGGTTTTGCTGTTTTGCCAAATTCGGTTAGACTGTATTCCACTTTAGGCGGAATTTCTTTAAAGATTTCGCGGTGGATTAAACCATCTTCTTCCAGTTCCCTCAATTGTTGCGTGAGCATTTTTTGCGTCACCGCAGGCATAAGTTTTTTGAGTTCTCCAAAACGTTTTTTACCGCCCGAGAGCTGACCAAGAATCACCGGTTTCCATTTTCCACCCAAAACACTCATGGCCGTGGTGAGCGGACAAGCATCGTATTTATCTTTTTTTGAACCCATAAATGCTTTTAAAATAGACAATAGTTTCTTTTTAGATACTATAGTACCTTTTGGAATCTACTTGCAAAAATAATACTGATGTGAGTTATTTGCAATCAAAATCGGCGAATCGATGCATATTGGGAAAGGATATACATTTCCCCAGGCCATCATGTGGACCTTGGGAGATATTTTAGCACTGTTAGTGTTGGCAACTGTTCCAACCGTATTGTATGCGCAATTTCATTGGGAATGGCTCACACTTCCGTGGCTGCCCATTGCTTTGTTAGGTACAGCAGTAGCTTTTGTTATCGGTTTTAAAAACAATGCCAGTTACGATCGCCTCTGGGAAGCGCGCCGCATTTATGGATCCATTACCAATTTCAGCAGAAGCTGGGGTATTATGGTGAAGGATTATGTTTCCAATCAGCACGCCAAACATCCGGTAAGCGAAGAACAATTGAAATCCATTCAGTTCGAATTGTATCGTCGGCACTTTGCATGGCTCACGGCACTCAGGTTTCAACTGCGTGAAAGCAAACCTTGGGAATCGATTCATTTGCCGCACAACAAGGCATATCGCGACAAATATTTCAAAGTAGAAGAACAGGAAAATAAGTTGGAAGATGCGCTGAAACCTTATTTGAATGATGAAGATTTTCAGAAGGTCATGTCATCTTCCAACAAGGCGGCACAAATTCTTGCGCTGCAATCCAAACAATTGCGTTTGCTTTTGGAGCAAGGATTTTTTGAGGATTTCAGACATATGGAATTGGAAAAAATGTTGGTGGAGTTTTACAATCAGCAAGGTGCAGCAGAGCGCATCAAAAACTTTCCCTATCCTCGTCAATACGCAAGTTTGAACATGTGGTTCATTAAAATATTTGTCTTCCTCATTCCATTTGGGATGCTGCAGGAATTCGAAAAAATCGGATCGGATTACATTTGGTTAACCATTCCCTTTTCGGTGTTATCAGGTTGGATTTTTACCACGATGGAACGCATTGGTGAAACCACCGAAAATCCATTCGAAGGCAGTGCCAATGATGTACCCATCAGCGGAATTAGCAGAAACATTGAAATCGATATGTTGGAAATGCTCGATATCCGACATGATCTTAGTCCCTTGAAACCGCAAAACAATATTTTAACCTAATCGTATTTTATGCAATTCGAAACCATATTCCGCAATAATGAAAAGTGGATCAATGAAAAACTGGCTCTTGATCCGGACTATTTTAAAAAATTGTCGCAAGGTCAATCGCCTGACTTTTTATACATCGGTTGTTCGGATAGTCGCGTAACCGCCGAAGATTTGATGGGCTTGAATCCGGGTGAAGTTTTTATTCACCGCAACATTGCCAACCAGGTGGTGCCTACCGACAATAATATCAATGCGGTAATTCAATACGCAGTGGAGCATTTGAAAGTAAAGCACATCATCATTTGTGGTCATTACGAATGTGGTGGTGTGAAAGCAGCCTTGCATCCAAGTGATCTTGGTCAGTTAAACAGTTGGCTGCAAACCTTGCGCGATGTGCGTCGTTTGCACAAAGCAGAGCTTGAACAAATTAAGGATCAGCAAAAATTATTCGATCGTTTGGTGGAACTGAATGTCCGCGAACAATGCATGAACTTGATTAAAATCGACCATGTTCAAAAGAGTTGGTACAAAACAGGTTTTCCCCAAATTCACGGTTGGGTATTTGATGTGCGAACAGGTGTATTAAAAGACCTCGGCTTGAAAATGGAAAAGGAGTTTATGGAGATTCGTGAGATTTACGATTTGAAACCAAAAGTGGATTGATGCAAAAATGCGCTTCTGATTTCTTTTGAAACACGAATGGAGAGTCTCGATACCCCATGTTTTCAGCCGAAATGCATGAATGGAATCGGAAAAAAATATGTTTATTTTTGGAGGTATGAAGACCTCTAAAATTAACCCCAAAGCCGACAGTTACTTTATCGATGGTTGCGGACGTTGTGATTTGCACGCCACACCAAAATGCAAAGTGAATTTCTGGAAAGAAGAATTGCAGTTGTTCCGCATGATCATGCTCGCCAGCGGATTGGAGGAAGAGGTAAAATGGGGTGTTCCGTGTTATACGCTGAATGGAAAGAATGTGGTCTTGATTGGAGCGTTTAAAGAATCATGTACGCTTAATTTCATGAAGGGCATGCTAATTGAAGACAAAAAAGGATTGCTCAGCAAACCCGGCGAGAACAGTCACGCAGGAAGAGTATTGCGCGTTACAAGCGTAGATGAAATTGTAAAAAACGAAAAAGCCATTCGTAAAATCATTGAGAGTGCCATAGAGATTGAACGCAGCGGAAAAAAAGTGCCCGAAGCCGAAAACAAAATGCCTTCCATTCCCGAAGAACTTGCTGCAGTGTTCAAGAAAAAACCTTCGGTGAAAATTGCATTCGAAGCCCTAACCCCCGGCCGACAACGTGCTTATTTAATTCATTTCAACGACGCCAAACAATCCAAAACCCGCGAATCGCGCATCGAAAAATCCATTCCAAAAATTCTGGATGGTAGAGGATTTATGGAATGATCTTTTATTTTAAGAAGTAAGAAGTAAGATAGGGTGATTGAATGGGATGGGTGAATCCGATTTGGGTTTGTGTATTAATTCTAATTCCTTGGACCTCACCCCGGCCCTCTCCGAAGGAGAGGGAGGTGCATGGTTTGAGTTTGTTGCATGATTTTTTTCTGCGTGTGCTTTTGAAATTTTCTTGGTGTGCCTTAGTGTTCTTTGTGTCTCAGTGGTGAATTCAGCGGGCCTTCGAGAGCCTCAGGCACCGCGGTCGTGCACGAATTCCCTCTTTCCCTAATACCCTAATACCCCAATTCCCTTTTACGAAGTAAGAAGTAGGATAGGGTGATTGAATGGGTTGCGTGAATCCGATTTGGGTTTGTGTATGAATTCTAATTCCTTGGACCTCACCCCGGCCCTCTCCGAAGGAGAGGGAGGTGCATGGTTTGAGTTTGTTGCATGAATTTTTCTGCTTGTGATTTTAAAGACGGAAAGACTTGAGACTAAAGACTTCGTGCACGAATTCCCTTTTCACCTATTACCCTCTTTCCCATTTTACCTTCCGTCGGCACGACGGCGGTGTTCGAACCTAATTTG
>JBIKKU010000131.1:0-7718 GCA_044360245.1 Flavobacteriales bacterium
ACAGCCATTTATTTGGGCAGCGCTGTAGAAGAACCCGCCCATCATTAATACGGAATTATTTAACCTAAATACACAATTCACATGGAACTTTTATCTGTTCTCCTTTCTGAAGCTGCTCCAATTGGAGCTGGTATTGCAGCAATCGGTGCCGGTCTCGGTATCGGAAAAATCGGTGCATCTGCACTTGAATCCATTGCTCGTCAACCAGAAGCTACAGGTGACATCCGTACCAACATGATCGTTGCAGCTGCTCTTATCGAGGGTGTTGCGCTCTTCGCGGTAATCGTTTGTCTTCTTTAATGAACTAAGGACAAGACCTCAACGGTTGGTTGAGGTCCTCCTTTTTCTAAAAATGTAATTCCACAAATACGGATAAGATATGTTGACAGTAAGTTACGGAACGATCATTTGGACCTCGATTGCATTCATCCTGGTTCTGATCATCATGAAAAAAGTGGCATGGAAGCCTATTCTTGGTGCGTTGGAAAAACGCGAAAAGGATATTCAAAACGCCATCGATTCTGCTCGTCAGGCGAAAGAAGAAATGGCTCGCTTGAAAGTTAGCAACGAAGAGCTTCAGAAAAAAGCACGTGAAGAGCGTGATGCTATTCTTAAAGAAGCCCGCGACACAAAAGACGCTATCATTGCCGAAGCAAAATCAAAAGCTACTCAAGAAGCAGACCGCATTTTGGCCGCTGCTCGCGAAAACATTAAGAATGAAAAAATGGCTGCTGTTGCAGAACTCAAAAATCAAGTTGCCATTCTATCAATTGAAATCGCTGAAAAAGTGCTTCGCAATCAGCTTTCCAACGACGATAAGCAAAAAGCACTCATCAATAACATGGTCGAAGAGATCAACATGAACTGATTATGAAAGGTGCACGCGTAGCCTACCGATATGCCAAATCTCTGCTCAATTTAGCAGTAGAACAAAACGTATTGGAACCGGCATATAACGACATGAAACAGATTGCTGCCGTGTGCAACGAAAGCCGCGATTTCGTGGTTTTCCTGCGCAGCCCGGTAATCAAGGCCGATAAAAAAATCAGCGCCATCAACGCCGTTTTTGGTGGTAAACTTTCTCCCATTACCAGTGGTTTTGTGAACATCATCACCACGCACCGTCGCGAAAATGTACTTGCCGAAATTGCCAACAGTTTTGTGGCTCAATACCTTGCTCATAAAAATGTAGCCAAGGCAGAAGTCATTACCGCTACCCCGCTCGACGCTACCCTGCGCAGCCGCATTTTAGAAGTGGTTAAGCGCAGCGAAGGAAGAGAAGTGGAAATGGTAGAAAAAGTAGATCCGGATATTATTGGTGGAATTGTAGTGCGCGTTGGCGACCGTCGTTACGATGGTTCCATTGCCCGCAAACTCCGTCAACTCAGAAAAGATTTTTCACACAACGCATACGTTTCAAAACTTTAATCGAATACAATGGCTGAAGTAAAACCCGCAGAAGTATCTGCAATCCTCAGAGAACAGTTAGCCGGATTCAAATCCGCAGCTGAGCTGGAAGAAGTGGGAACCGTTCTCCAGGTAGGTGACGGTATCGCCCGTATCTATGGCCTTTCCAATGTTCAATCCGGTGAGCTCATCGAGTTCGAAAACGGACTCCGTGGTATTGTGCTTAACCTTGAAGAAGACAACGTAGGTGCCGTATTACTCGGTACTTCAACAGAAGTTAAAGAAGGCGACACTGCACGTCGTACAAGACTTATTGCTTCCATCAAAGTTGGTGAAGGAATGGTTGGTCGTGTGGTAAACACTCTTGGTGAAGCCATCGACGGAAAAGGTCCGATTTCAGGCACCCTTTATGAAATGCCTATTGAGCGTAAAGCTCCGGGGGTAATTTACCGTCAGCCAGTAAACGAGCCACTCCAAACCGGTGTAAAAGCGGTCGACGCTATGATTCCGATTGGACGTGGACAACGTGAGTTGATCATTGGTGACCGTCAAACAGGAAAAACCACTGTAGCTATTGATACCATCATCAATCAGCGTGAGTTTTTCGATAAAGGTCAGCCTGTATATTGTATCTATGTTGCCATCGGTCAGAAAGGTTCTACCGTTGCCGGTATCGTTAAAAAATTAGAAGAAGCCGGAGCAATGGCTTATACCGTTGTCGTGGTTGCTAATGCATCCGACCCTGCTCCAATGCAATTCTACGCACCATTCGCAGGAGCTGCCATTGGGGAGTTCTTCCGTGATACAGGACGTCCTGCTTTGATCGTATACGATGACCTCTCTAAACAAGCAGTTGCTTACCGTGAGGTTTCTTTGTTGCTTCGTCGCCCTCCGGGACGTGAGGCTTATCCTGGTGACGTGTTCTATTTGCATAGCCGTCTTCTGGAGCGTGCTGCGAAAATCATCGCTAACGATGCCATCGCATCACAAATGAACGATTTGCCGGAATCACTTCGTCCCATTGTTAAAGGAGGCGGGTCATTGACAGCTCTTCCAATCATTGAAACACAAGCGGGTGACGTTTCTGCATACATTCCAACCAACGTAATTTCCATTACCGACGGACAGATCTTCCTCGAATCTAACCTCTTCAACTCAGGTATTCGTCCTGCGATTAACGTAGGTATCTCCGTAAGCCGTGTAGGTGGTTCGGCGCAGATCAAGTCGATGAAGAAAGTTGCCGGTACACTCAAGCTCGACCAAGCACAATACCGCGAACTTGAAGCATTTGCAAAATTCGGTTCCGATCTTGACGCTGCAACCAAAGCGGTACTTGAAAAAGGAAAACGCAACGTGGAAATCCTCAAACAACGTGAAGGATCTCCTCTCTCTGTTGAGAAGCAAATTGCCATCATTTACCTTGGTACTAAAGGTTTGTTAAACAGTGTTCCTGTAAACAAAGTGAAAGCTTTTGAAGAAGAATACCTTGCTTTCCTTGACAGCAAACACCGCAACATCCTTGATGATCTTCGCGCCGGTAAATTCAGCGATGAAATCACCAATGTTTTGGAAGCCGTTTGTAAAGACCTTTCAGCGAAATACGCTCATTAATTTTTAACCTGTTGTTCCAATGGCGAACCTTAAGGAAATACGCGGACGCATTACTTCGGTGAACTCCACCAAGCAGATCACTTCTGCCATGAAGATGGTGTCGGCCGCTAAGCTGAAGAGAGCTCAGGATGCAATTGTACAAATGCGTCCGTATGCCGAAAAACTGCAGGAAATCCTTGGAAATCTTTCCGCCACACTGGATGTGAGTGAAGGTGTTTATTCTTCTCCACGCGAAGTGAAAAACGTGATTATTGTTGCCATTACCTCCAATCGCGGATTGTGTGGTGCATTCAACAACAATGTCATCAAACGTACCCTGGCCCTTATCCAGGAGCACAAAGGCGTTAATGTTTCCGTTCTTTGCATCGGTAAAAAAGCAAGCGAATTCTTCAAAAACACCGAATACAACATCAAAGCATCGGATTTTCCGAAACACCTTAATGAAGTTTACGACAACCTGAACTTCAATAATGTTTCCAAAATTTCCGAGAACATTATGCGTCATTACCTTGACCGCAGTGTGGATAAGGTTGTTTTGGTGTACAATAAATTCAAAAATGCTGCTGTTCAGGAATTAACCGCAGAACAATTCTTGCCTATCGTTCCTGCTCAAACTGAAGAAACCAAGGTTTCGTCTGTGGAATACATTTTTGAACCCACCAAAAAAGAGATTCTGGAAGATTTAATTCCAAAATCACTCAAAATTCAATTCTACAAATCGGTGTTGGATTCATTTGCTTCTGAACATGGTGCGCGTATGACCGCCATGCATAAGGCAACTGAAAACGCTACTGAAATGGTTCGTGAATTGCGAATTACTTACAACAAAGCACGTCAGGCAGCCATTACCAACGAAATCCTCGAAATCGTTGCCGGAGCTGAAGCTCTAAATGGCTAATGGATTCCATTTCTTTTCAAACAAAACCCGGGTCAGTTGATTCGGGTTTTTCGTTTTTTGACTTAATTTCATTGCATGAAACAAGCCTTATCGTTTTTAATTCTCATCCTAAGTTCCACATATAGTCTTGGCCAAACTCTTTTTCTATCCAACCCCGTCGAAGTGGTTACCAATGTCACTTACGGTGGTATTAGACCGAAAATTGCTTTAAATCAAGCCGGAGAGCCAGTTGTTGCCATAGGTAAAGGAGGAAGCAACTCTGCCATATTTGTGAGCCGAATGTCAGGTGGGCAATTCCAAACTCCCATCCAATTGAATCATCCTTCTAGTCTTCCTATTATCACCACTGTAACTAGTGCTGAAATAAAGGCCCATGGTGATACCATTTACGTGGTTTATGCCCAAACAGACCCCACAACTGCCATTTCCATCGTGCTTTGGAGATCCACTGATGGAGGACAAAGTTTCCCAGATTCCTCGGTTGTTTTTAGCTCGGTGAATGAGCATTCCGATTTCCCGGAACTGGTAATAAAGCCTGATGGGAATCCGGTGGTGGCTTTTATAAAATACGACCTGAACATGATCACAACCCAGATGATGGTCGCTGTTTCAACTGATTTTGGCGCTAGTTTCCAAACTCCGGTTGAAATCTCCTCTGCATTGAGTGGACAGCCTTGTGAGTGTTGTCCCATAGCCATGGAAACCCTTGGAAATGATGTTTATATCGCATTCCGAAACAACATCGCCAACGAGCGCGAATTTTACCTCTTCAAATCACAGGATGGAGGCCTGAGTTTTCCCGATTTCTGGCAAATGGAAAATTCGAATTACACCGTGGCAGGTTGTCCGGACAACGGTATAGATCTTCTTGCCGGCTCTGACACCCTTTTTAGCGCATTTGCGACCATTTTCTCAGGTTCGATGCGGATTTACCACAACGGATTTAATCCGACAACAGAAAGCTTCTCAACAACCATTCAGGCAGATCCCTCAGGAAACACCATTGCCATGCAACAAGCAGAAATAGAAGGGGTCAACGACACTCTATTTGTTTGCTGGCAAGACAATAGCAATTCCAGCACGGATTGTTACCTAAGTTACCGATTGGGCAATTCTTCAACGTTTAGCCAAGCTGTTCGATTTAACGACTTGAGCAATGGAACACAACGCAGTCCGGATCTGTTCTGGAAAAACGGCTACTTGCACCTGGTATGGACCGATCAAACCAATGGAAAAGTTTTTTACCGAAAAGCCTCATTTTCAGCCTTTACAGGTACTCATGAGGCTCCTTCGGTAAAACAGGTATTGATAAGTCCGAATCCCGCTTCAAAAACCCTTAAAATCCAAAGCAAAGAACTGATTATCAATGCTTTAATTTACGAAATTTCCGGGAAACAGTGTCGTTTTCAGGAATCTATTTATTCACAAGAAATCAACATTGATTTAGAGGGGCTTAAGCCAGGAACATACTGGGTTGAAATCCAATTTTCAAATGGAAAATCAGAAACCCACCAATTCATCAAAACATAAAAAAAGCCACCCCTAAAGATGGCTCTCGATTTTTTTTGATCTCAGTTTAGTGAATGTTCAGTAATTGTGTTCCACGTTTTCCTTCTGAAACCACACTCACCACATAGGCTCCATCTGCAAAAGAAGAAATATCCAATTGCATCAAATGATTTACTGAAGTTCCGGTGTACACTACTCTACCTGTAATGTCAATAATCTCAATGAGCGCTCCTGCAGGGATTCCGGTCAAATCAATGGATAACAATGTTTCAGCGGGATTCGGATAGGCTAAAAATTTGACTTCCACATTTTCTTCGGCAACACTCATACCGGTTGGACATATCTTGCGGATCATTCCACTGCCTGTATAACCACCATGTACAACGTATAAGCAACCTTCCGGTCCAACGTTGATATCCGTTAATTGATCCAAAGTACCAAGATTGATGTTCACTACTTGACGGCTGATGGCAGAATCCAATTCGGCACTACCTAATCCGATATCTGTAATATCTCCGTTGTCATAATCCACAACCAACATGTGTCCTTGAAATTCCGTCATCAAGGGGTGATCATAAATTACAATTCCGGTTACAGCAGGAAGCGGTGCGGACCAATCGTCGATGGGCAATGAATAAGAAGGGTTTGTACAAAGGCTGGTTGTAGATCCTTGCAAATAAAAACCTTCGCAAGTTGGCCAACCGTAATTTGCACCTTTTACTCCGTAGTTTACCTCATCCCAGGTGTTCTGACCGTTCTCCGAAATGTATAATGAATCGTTAATGGTAGAGAAAGTGAAATCAAAAGGATTACGGTTACCATAAGTCCAAATACGATCATCGTTTCCGGTTGCAGGATTTCCGTCATCGTAAAATGGATTATCTGTAGGAATGGTTCCATCCGTATTGATGCGAAGCATTTTACCACAAGGATTCGTCAATAATTGCGCATTCGAAGATGTTGCGCGGTCACCAAGGGCGATATAAAGTTTATCCGGTTCTGAAGGGCGAAAATGGATGTTTCCTCCGGTATGGTTTCCTGCAGAAAACGGGTCGTTGTATTCAAAAATAATGGTCGGATTTGTCCCTGTAAAACCTACCTGAGTAAATCGAACCACGCGGATTTTAGCCGGGGCATCATGATTGTAAAATACGTATACATAATGGTTGTTATCGAAATCAGGATCAATAGCTACACCAAGAACACCGCGCTCAAAATAAGTTTCGGTAGAGTCGGTAAAATCCCACAAAGTACCTTGTAAAACCCCGTTTTTATTGTAAATATTGACTTTCGCATTGGTTGTTGTGGAGAATCCATCTCCTCCTTTGAGCGTTATATAATAGCTCGTGTCAGCTGAAATTGCAAAGGATACAGGATAAGGAAGGCCTGTAATAAAATTTGTGACCGTGTACTGTCCGTACGACAGCATCGATGCAAAAAAGAAAATGGCAAGAAATAGTTGTTTCATGGGCTTTCGGTTTGGTACAAAGAAAACCCATTACCCTACGCTCCCGTAGGATTCCTAGGATTTGTTACACACAGGAAATGAACAATTGGTGCAGGTGCCTTACCTAAAAATTTCTTCCAGTACCGGCAATGATTTGAAATGGGTACAATCCGGAATATGCACCGCCATGAATTCCATCAAGGCATTGAGCAAAATTTTTCGCTCCAAACGATCGATTTCCAAATGAACCCCATCGGTAAACAGCGCAGAGAAATGGGCCGCAACCTGATGTTCCACGTATCGCGGATGACGTGGTCTTGAATCTGTAAAAATTCCCTCCTGCAGGTCAAATATCGAGGTAGATTCGGAATATTCTCCTCCGGGAAAAAACCCTTGATAGGCCAATAGATGAGCTATGAAATAAAGATGGGCATCGGGATCGAAATCTTCACGGTCAAAATGCTCCAGCCACTCCTTAACAAAATGATACTGCTCCGGATGTGGTACCGCCTCTCGAACCATTTTCAAGAGTACCTCATTCAGGAAAAGGACAACTGTGTTTTTGAATAAATCATTCCCAATAGAAGCATAGGGATATGCAGCAGCAATCTCTCTGATTTGGTGAAGCTCTTTTTTTTCCTCCTTCCAGGAAACAACATCGAGAATTGACAAGGGTTGGAGCAATCCCGAGCGACGGTGCTTTTTACCAATGCGGTAAAAATAGGATTGTACTCCACCTTCGGGCGTGTATATTTTTAAAATACTGGTATGATCGCTATATGGAAAATGGTGTAGTAAGATCCCTTCTGTTCGCTGCAACATGATACAAAAGTACCACGGAAAGCA
>JBIKKU010000133.1:0-7679 GCA_044360245.1 Flavobacteriales bacterium
CAATCCATTATTGTTGGTGATGAAATGCAAATGCCTCCAACCAATTTCTTTTCATCTTCAGCATCCGATCAGGATGATGTTTGGGAAGAAGATGAAGAATTCATTTCCATCGATGCAGATAGTTTACTTACACAGGGAGCCCGCAAATTACCTTCTGTGTTATTAGGATGGCATTACCGCAGTCGATACGAAGCCTTGATTAGTTTTTCGAATGCTGCCTTTTATGAACGTGAATTGCTTACTATTCCGGATAGAACAGATTTCCCGGTAGAATCTTCTGAAATAACAATTGCTTCTAAAGAAGATGCCAAGGATAAATTAAATGTACTCAGCGATCGTCCGGTTTCTTATCACTTCATGCAACACGGATTGTATGAACGTCGCACCAATATTGCCGAAGCAGAGTACATCGCAGAAATGGTCATTCAATTGTTGCTGAAGGAAAGTCAGGATTCTATTGGTATTGTTGCCTTCTCCCAGGAACAACAAAACGAAATTGAAGATGCACTCGAGCGAAGAGTTCAAGGAGATGCAGCATTGGCAGCCCTTTTGGAGAAAGCTTATGAACGCACGGAGGACGACCAGTTTGTAGGATTGTTTGTGAAAAACCTGGAAAATGTCCAAGGCGATGAGCGGGATATCATCATCATGTCGGTTTGTTATGGCTATGATGCACGGAAAAAAATGCTTATGAATTTTGGTCCGATTAACCGCAAAGGAGGAGAAAAACGACTGAATGTGATTTTCTCCAGAGCCCGTAAACACATGGCTGTAGTGGCATCGATCAAATACACCGACATCCGAAACGAATACAATGAAGGTGCGAACTACCTCAGAAAATACCTGCAATATGCAGCATTGGTTTCCGGCGGACATTCCACCGAAGCGATGCAAGTGCTCGATAGTATGTCGCTTCAAAAAAACGCAGCGCATGCATCCATTTCTTCCATAGCTCTGGACATTGCGCAAAGTCTTGAAAAAAAAGGTTGGTATGTGCAAAGCGGATTAGGTCAATCGCATTTTAAGGTTTCCCTCGGAGTGAAACACCAAAAATCCGATACCGAATTTGCTTTGGGAATCATTTTGGATGATGCCTTGCATTATGCCGATCCCGACATTGAAGGAAATTATTTTCAACGCCCTGAAATCCTTAGATCCTTTGGCTGGAAGGTAACTCAGGTGTTTTGCAAAGACTGGTTGGAGAGACGTGAAAAGGTGATGCAGCACCTCGAAAAATTGTTGAGCGGACAATCTGCGGAAGAAGAATTGCCACTCCCCGAAAAGGAAATTGTTCAAGAAACGACTTCCGAAATTCCTGAAAATCCTGTTCAACCAATTGTTGAGGAAGTTGCAAATACAGAAGAAGCATCACTTGTCTACCTCGAGTGCATCGAAGGAACTTCATCTAAGTTTTGGGAGGCAAAAATAGAAGGAGCAAGTATTGTGGTGCGTTACGGACGCATAGGTACAAAGGGAACAGACTCTTCCAAAAGTTTTAGCAACGCTCAGGAAGCGCATACAGAACTTGATCGTTTGGTTCATTCCAAACTCAAAAAAGGCTACATCAGGAAGTAA
The DNA here is from genome assembly GCA_044360245.1 of Flavobacteriales bacterium. Taxonomy (GTDB): domain Bacteria; phylum Bacteroidota; class Bacteroidia; order Flavobacteriales_D; family UBA2798; genus UBA2798. Next base: position 1,576 of record JBIKKU010000133.1, read on the forward strand.
AAATAACCCGGACCATCGATGGTTTTGGTCCGGGCAATTTTCTCAGATCTCCGTTTCTGAAATGGTTTTACACCATGCTTTTATTTCATCACGCACACTGCGGAATTGTTGCATGATTTCCTCTTCACTGCCTTGCGCTTTGGCAGGATCGGGAAAGTTGTGGTGTATTTTTTTGGCCTTGGTAGGGAAGTAGGGACATCGTTCTTTGGCGTTGTCACAAACCGTTAATACCAAGTCAAACGCTACTGTAAAATATTCATCCACATTGTTGGAAGTGTGTTTGGAAATATCCAATCCGTCTTCTTTCATAGTGGCAATCGCACGCGGATTCACACCATGTGTTTCCACACCGGCGGAATAAATGTTGGCTTTGTGACCGGCAAAATGCTCCAAATAACCATGGGCAATCTGACTTCTACAGGAATTTCCCGTACATAAAACGAGTACATTTTTCATTTCGACAATGATTTAAAAGGATCATAAAAAATCACAAATACCGCTGCAACAATGAGCGCAAATCCCAAAAGGTAATTCCACTTGAATCCTTCGTTGAGAAACAGGCTGGCAAAGACCATGAACACAACTAGGCTTATGACTTCCTGAATGGTTTTTAGCTCATAGGCATTGAATTCGCCATGACCAAGACGGTTGGCAGGAACCTGAAAACAATATTCTACAAAGGCAATCATCCAAGAAATGAGAATGACTTTCCACATGGTGACATGTTTGTAATTCAGGTGACCATACCATGCGATGGTCATGAAAATGTTAGAAACTAGCAGCAATCCGATGGTTCTCATAATGCATTCAAATTGGAAAAATCATGTTTTGGATTTAAGCAATTTTCGTTTTTGAAAACAATTTTTCTTTCATAAAAAGTGAAACGTTTACCAGAATAATCAGCACAGGGACTTCCACAAGTGGACCAATTACGCCTGCAAATGCTTGTCCGGAATTGATGCCAAACACACCAATCGCCACAGCGATAGCAAGTTCGAAATTATTACCCGATGCGGTAAAGGCCATGCTTACGGTTTCCGGATAAGCAGCGCCGGTAGCACGAATGATGAAAAAAGTCCCGAAAAACATGATCAGGAAAAAAATCACCAAAGGCAGAGCAACGCGCAAAACGTCTTGTGGCAAACTGATGATCATTCCACCTTTTAGACTGAACATGATGACAATGGTAGATAACAGGGCAATCAATGTAATTGGAGAAATTTTTGGAATGAATTTTCTTTCGTACCAGTCTTCACCAAACCATCGTACGAGCAAAATCCGTGATAACAATCCCAATAGGAAAGGAATACCAAGGTAAATACCTACCGTAGTTGCAATATCTGCAATGGTAATGTGAATTTCCACACCGCTTAATCCAAACCATTCCGGTACTATGGTTAGGTAAAACCAAGCATACACCGAAAAGAAAAGGACTTGCAAAATACTGTTGATGCCTACCAAACCTGCAACATATTCACGATTTCCACCTGCCAGTTCATTCCAAACTATTACCATGGCAATACACGGTGCAATGCCAATGAGCGACAATCCACTGAGGTATTCGGGTCGATCGCCAACGAATAAATAAGCAAGCAAAAACATGAGGAATGGTCCGGCAATCCAGGTGATGATCATTCCCGGCACAAGCACTTTGGTATTGGTAAATAAGGTTTGCATTTTTTTGTACTTCACTTTGGCGAGTGGCGGATACATCATCAGAATTAACCCAATGGCCAAGGGAATATTTGTGGTTCCGCTCGACATCGCATCAATGGTATTCGGGAATTCAGGAAAAAAATAACCAATTCCCACACCCAAAAGCATGGCCAAAAAAATCCAAACCGTTAAGAAGCGGTCGAGAAAATTCAAACGTTTTTTCATTAGCAACAACCTTTTCCCGGGGTACAACAATTGTCTTTTTCACCGTAAACCGTGATGGAAAAAATTCCGGTGGAAGATTGCTTAAACTCCTTGATTTCTTCAGCACTTAAATATTGAGCGAGAATTTCATCGGGCACAACAATGGGTTTTGATTTTTGAACCTGCACATTCACAAAACCTGTTTTTTCGATGATGCCCAAGTATTCGGATTGTTGAATCGCTCCGGAAATACAGCCTGCATAGAGTTCTGCCACGTTTCTGAATTTTTCGGGCAATGCGCCTTCCAAAACAACGTCCGAAATGCTGAAATGTCCGCCTGGTTTCAACACGCGTTTGATTTCACTGAAAACTTTTGCTTTATCAGGAACCAAATTCAGGACACAATTGCTGACGACTACATCGGCTACATTTGCGGTCACGGGTATTTTTTCAATATCGCCAAACCGAAACTCAACATTGTTGAATCCCAATTTCTCTGCGTTTTCACGTGCCTTGTCAATCATGGCTTCGGTAAAATCGATGCCAATAACTTTTCCCTCAGAACCGGTTGCAGCGCGGGCCACGAAACAATCATTTCCGGCACCGCTACCCAAATCAATTACCGTATCGCCTTTTTGGATTTGTGCAAATTGAGTGGGTAATCCACAGCCCAGACCTAAATCAGCATCGGGATTGTAGCCTTTTAAAGCATCATATTCTTCCGACATGATGTTATACACCTCGTCGCAACATCCGGTTGCGCCACAGCATGAAGCAGCGTTGGTGGATTTGTCCTGCAGCGCAATTTCGCTATACTTGGCTCGGACCATTTCTTTTATTTTTTCGGGACTTTCCATAATAATTTTGTTTAACAACAGGATTTACCTGTTTTGGGTTGATGTTTTTTGATTTGTTTTTGAAAAGCATCCATACTTTGAAATGCTTTATTGAAATTCTCCCAATGAATGCAATAGCAAGAGCGCACGCCATCGATCGTGCCGGAGATTAATCCTGCATGTTGCAATTCTTTGAGGTGTTGAGAAACGGTAGATTGCGACAAGGGTAAAACTTCCACGATTTCTCCGCAGATGCAAGTCTTACGATGCGCAAGCTCCATTAAAATAGCCAGACGGGCAGGGTGGGAAAGGGCTTTTGCCAATGCCGAGAGTTCCACCATGTCCTCATCAAACTCATTTTTTTTATTCAGGGCCATTGTTTCATTATATATCGCAAATATACGATAAATGAAAAGTGAAATCCAAATTTCATTTTGCAACAATGCAATGTGTTCAGCAAATTAAGCTTTGGAATGGGATGATGTTTCTTCTCTAAACGACCAGGAAACTGGCAGTACAGCAACATCTAAAGGGAAATCATCCCAAGGCATCGGAATAGGTTGATTCTCGGGAAAAGCCTTTGAAATGAGGTCTTTGGCCACTTGTGCCAAATTCGAAGTAAGCAGCGTGAAATAAATCATCAAAATTTGGTTTTTCTAACATACCTCAAAACTATCCGACATCAAGGTGATTAGGATGAAAAAGGACTAAAAAAACAGATCCTGTTTTTAAGCCAAATTACGGTTCAGCCTTCCCGCTTTTTCTTTAATAACCTCTTGCACCGGACGATCTTCAATTTTGCTTTCCAACCAGGAAATGATATCAAAGTAAATGAATGCTCTTTTCTCGTAAGGGTCGCGCGTGAGCTGCTTGATGCGCGATTTGAGTTTTACAAAACTGTTTACGATTTGTGCAGGCGTATCGGTGCGACGAAGTCCTTTGAGGAATTGCATAATGTGCCTCTGATACTTTACAAAACTTTTTTTCTCCAGCAGATAACGGTAAGTAGAACGAATGGAATATTCGAGCATGTCGTCATCTTCCATTTCGAAATAACAAATCAAGCGCAGAATACGGGCGAAGGACTGAATGTCTTCACGTACTTCATCACCGTATTGCTGAATGATACGGTTCAGCCACTTGACCGAAGTGCGAAAATTTCCTGCTCCAAAATACAAACAGGCAATTTTGTAGTAAAAAATCATCACCGTATTGGCGTCGAGTTTTGGAATGAAATCATGCAATTCCTTTTCCAGCTTAGCCACAACACGTGTTCCCGATTTGAATTCGCCAAGCATAAAATGGCGATTGATTTCGTGGATATAAATGGCCTTGAACAAATTGAGGTTGATGTTTTCGGTAAGTTCCAGGTTTTTATTCCGTTTTAAAGCCACCAGTTTTCGGTGAGTTTGCATGAATTCGTGGTAGAGGTACAGTTTGTTTTGTACTACCAATAAACTGTTCAGGGCGCGGATGTACAATTCGGTTTTGCGCACAATCATTTCAGGGTTTTCTTCAAACAAATCCACCCATTTGCGCGCATATTCATACCCCTGATGAAAATCCTGGGTAAAAAAAGAATAACCGGTATAGGAATAATAGAGGTACAGTTTTTCGTGAAAGGACATTTTCTGTTCTTCGTATTCCGGTAAGGAAGAAAAGAACAGTTGATTGACACGTTCAAGATCTCGACCATTCCGAATAAAACCGATTTTATGGTAATAGTTATTCAGACGCAATGCCAGGTTGGAAAAGGTATTGATGTTGCGAATGGCTGCAGCTGTTGAATTGGTTTCCGCTACAATTTCCTCCACGCGTTTATCGGCAACATTTTCCACAATTCGTCCTAAGGCCAGTTTTTCCAGCTCCAAAATCTCCAACAACAGCAAAAAACTATCGTTGGCTATAGCGCGTTTTTTGGTTTTGTCAATCATCTCCAAACATTCGCGATACAGGCAACGGTTGTACAAAATCCGCGAATGATCAATCATTTCGGTGATTTTGATTTCGACAATTTGGTTACTCGCATTCTGTTCAAGCGAACGCAGAATTTGCTGGTATAAATTGGCTTTAAGGTTAGAAAGCTGTTGCGGATTGATTTGCGGTGCCTTCTTCAACAAAACAGATTCATCATATTGTTTCTGACATTCCAGGGCATCAAAGAGGACCAAATATTTTTTTTCTTCGCCTTTGTTGAACCTTCCTGACCACAAACGAAAACTTCTTTTTTCACTTGGTGTTAAAGATTGAATCAGACGGAACAAGCTCTCAGACTTCGCTTTGGCCATTGTAGTATAATTTTACCTATATCCCTTATTAATAATGCATTTTACTGTTTAGTTTACCCTATTTTTTGACTTGGGAATTGTAAATATGGTGTTTTTTTGATTTAGTTATGGTCAATAAATGGCTATTTTTGGTACAGCCAACTAAACGAATACCATGAAAGCAGCCATTACCGGCGTTGCAGGATATGTTCCCGAATATGTCCTGACCAACGAGGAGATTGAAACCATGATGGATACCACTTCCGAGTGGATTGTCACACGTTCAGGAATCACTGAGCGAAGAATTCTTAAAGACAAAGACAAAGCAAGTGCCTACATGGCCGCAGAAGCAGCAAAAAGTCTGCTCGAAAAAACCAATACCGATGTTAAAGATGTTGAATTGATCATCGTTGCCACGGTAACCCCCGATCACCAATATCCTTCTACAGCCAACATCGTTTCGGATATGATTGGTGCCGTAAATGCATGGAGTTTTGATGTGCAGGCAGCCTGTTCAAGTTTCATTTATGCACTCAATACAGCAACTAAGTTCATTGAAAGCGGAACTCATAAAAAAATCATCGTCATCGGATCAGATAAAATGTCCAGCATTATGGACTATACCGATCGTTCCACATCCATTTTATTTGGAGATGGGGCAGGAGCGGTGATGTTGGAACCTAGCAAAGACGGCACCGGTATTCTTGATGCGCGCATGTATGTTGACGGAAGCGGTAAGAAATACCTCTATCAAAAAGCAGGTGGTTCTTTGATGCCGGCTTCTTTTGAAACGGTGCTGAACAAACAGCATTTTGTTACTATGGAAGGTCAGGCCGTATTTAAAGTGGCAGTGGTGAAAATGGCCGATGTTGCCGAAGAAATGATGACACGCAACAACCTTACAGCCGATGACATTGCATTTTTAGTTCCTCACCAGGCCAACAAACGGATTATCGAAGCTACGGCAGAACGCATGGGAGTTGGAATGGACAAGGTAATGCTCAATATTCAACGTTACGGAAACACCACATCAGCTACTTTGCCTTTGTGTTTGTGGGAGTGGGAAAAGGACCTGAAAAAAGGAGATAACCTTATTCTAACCACCTTTGGAGCAGGATTTACCTGGGGTGGGATGTACATC
>JBIKKU010000134.1:0-7637 GCA_044360245.1 Flavobacteriales bacterium
AGCCTTGAAATTCTGAACCTTACGCTTGGCCTTGTTCATGTGAGAATAAACCAATTCGCCTGAAGTACTGAGGAAGGATATGTAATCCAACTCTTTTCCAAGTGTATCGAATGTAATGTATCGGAAATCTTTTCCTTCTTCATCTGACCAAATTTCGGATGAGATTTTTCCTTCACAGGTATAATACACGCGCGGCCCATACAAGGTTCCTTCCAAGAAATATAGTTTCTGATCGAGTGTACCATCTGCATGGTATTGAATCCAATAACCAACCCTTTCATCTTTGATAAACCAACCTGTTTCTTTGTGTTTTCCATTGAAATAAAAAGACTCATAAGGTCCTTCTTTCTCTTCGTCGGCATTGAATTTTACCGATTCTGCTAGTGAGCCATTGCTGTAAAAAGATTTTTCTTCAGTGATTTTTCCTTCTTTATAACTCTCTTCCTTATTCACATTTCCACCTTTATCAAAATATTTGAATACACCCTCTTCTTTTCCTTTAAGGTATTCTCCGGTGACAAATTTTTCTCCGGTTTCATATTTCCCTTCATAAACCAACTTGCCTTTATCATCTTCTTTTCCTTCTCCAATAACCTTTCCTTTTTCATCGTAGATTTTATACCAAACCATTCCTTCTTTTTTGGTTTCGCTTTCCATAAATAGACTACCGTCTTCTCGGTAACTTTTTTGAATACCATTCCCTTTTCCGTTTTCGTCGTATTGGTTTTCTTCCTCTAATTTTCCATTGCGGTACCAAGATTGATAAAGGCCATTGAGTTTGCCTTTTTTCATTCCTCCTTTACTTTGCATCTGACCATTTTCGTAATAGGTTTCAAAGGGACCATTCAATTCGTCTTCTTTGTATTCGTATTTACCCTGCAGCTTTCCGTTGTCGAAATAATAAATAACCTGACCTGATTTTTTTCCATCCACAAATTGTGCATCGTAACGTTTTGTTCCATTGGGATGGTATTCGATAATGCTCCCATAAAATTCACCATCCTTATAATCAACTTCGTATTTCACTTTATTGTTGGGGTGGTAATATTTTGCCTTTCCGTTGGCAATTCCTTTTTCATAAGGCACTTCAAAGTTGATGGTTCCGTCTTTGTAGAATTCTTTGCAAATCCCTTCGCGTTTTCCATCCTTGAAATTGAGTTCCTCTTTAAGTGCACCATGACGGAAATATGATTTTAAAACACCATCCAAATTTCCATCCTTGTAATTGGCTTCATATTTTTTCTCTCCACCGGGATAATATCCGCTAACGGCACCATTTGCTTTACCTGCGTTAAAATGGAGTTTTTCGCTTACCGAACCGGCATCAAAATAAATCTCCCAATAACCAATTTCTTTTTTGGAAGCATCTTTATTTCCGATGGCATTTAAATCTCCATCTTCACCGTACCACATTTTTACGGCTTGTTCTTTCCCTTCCCACATCATGGTTACATTTCCTACCATTTCATAAGTATGAGGCAGGTATTGTGTTTTATACCATTTATCAATTGCTGCTTTCTTTTTTATGATGTAAGCATAATTGGTTTTGTATCCCTTAACGGTGTATTCGAAACCGATGGTCGATAACAAAGCAAATTCATCGAACCAACCTTTTTTGACCAAAGGACCAAATACAGACCCGTAGGATTCTGCATAAAAACCTTTGTATTTCGATGCATTCTGAAAGAAGTCGTTGAAAACAAAATAGGCCTGTGCGGTTTGGTAATTTTTTATCACACCAGGAATTTTCTTGTAGGTTTCGCTGCGGTCAAATACTCGGTTAAACAATAAAGTTTCGAGCATGCTGTAATCTTCATCCGAAAATTTGATTTTACTTTCTTCACCTTCGGGTTTTTCTGCTGTTAGATCATAAAGTTTTTTGTAAACATCCAAAGAACGATCGTCGATAAAGGCATTGATGAGAAAGGCTTCCCAAGCGAGGATACAATGAACAGGTCGCTTCTCCTCGAAAGCAATCAAGCCCATGAGGTAATGTGTGTTCACATTAAGCGGCGCACAACGGATGGAACGCTTTAATACATCAATTGCTTTTTGCTTTTCGCCTTTGTGGTAATATGCATATCCCAATCCTGTAAGCAAATCATCGTTATACGGATAGAGCTGAATTCCTTTTTCATATACAGAAATGGCTTCGTCGTATTTTTTTAAACTATCAAGTGAAGCTCCTTCGTAGATGTAAAAAATATTTTCCCATTCACTTTCAAGTCTTCGCCCTTGACTACAATACTCAATAACATCTTCATACTTCTTTAACTGAACGGAAGCATAAGAGCGCAAATAAAGGGAGAAGAGGTAATTGGTATCGTTTCTGGGGATTTGGTCCATTAATTCAACAATTCCTTCATAATCCTTGTCTTCAAACAATGGATCTATTTTTTCGAGGAGTTTTCCGGAATTTATTGGTTCCTGAGGTTTTTGTGCATGCAGACCTTGAAAGGTCAAAAAAGCCAGAGCGGCAAAAAAGAAATTTCTCATTAAAAACGTTTGAAAATTGTGCTTATTGAATATAATCAATTAAAAATTAGCGGACTGTTAACCGTTGTTAAAAAAACACTGTATGAAAAAGCACTCTAAGAACAATGGAAGTCCTAATTTCGGGTTTTATCCGATATCGTGTCAAAAATTACCAAAAATAGTCAGCCCACCGAAACACCTTTGATGAAGCAATACAATGCCATCAAAGCAAAATATCCGGATGCGGTATTGTTGTTTCGCGTAGGCGATTTTTACGAAACCTTTGGAGAAGATGCCGTGAAAGCAGCGAGGGTTTTGGGAATAATCCTCACCAAACGACACAATGGTTCTGCCGGCGAAATGGAACTGGCAGGTTTCCCGCACCATTCGCTCGATAATTATTTACCCAAATTGGTAAGAGCCGGTTACCGCGTTGCCATATGCGATCAGTTAGAAGACCCCAAACTGGCCAAAGGCATTGTAAAACGCGGCGTAACGGAATTGGTTACCCCGGGTGTTTCTTACAACGACAAGGTACTCGACAACAAAACCAATAACTTTCTAGCGGCTTTGCATTTCGATAAAAACCAGGCGGGAATTGCCTTTCTGGACATTTCAACAGGAGAGTTTCTGGTATCGGAAGGCAATATGGATCAGATTGACAAATTGCTTCAGGGATTCAAGCCAGGCGAAGTAGTATACCAAAAGCAATTTCAAAAAACATACCTCGAAAATTTTGGAGATCGCTTCCCTAGTTTTCGTCTTGAAGATTGGGTGTTTACCTCCGATTTTGCAAGCGAATCTTTACAAAAACAATTTGGCACCATTTCCCTCAAAGGATTCGGAATTGACCACTTGCCTCTTGCTACCATTGCGGCCGGAGCAGCCTTGCATTATCTCGCAGAAACCGCGCACGACAAGGTTTCCCACATCACTACCCTTTCGCGGATTGAAGAAGAAAAATACGTTTGGTTAGACCGATTCACCATTCGAAATTTGGAATTGCTTTATTCTCCGCATGAAAATGCGCGCACGCTTATCGATATTCTTGATCACACGCAAACCCCTATGGGCGGGAGGTTATTGAAGCGTTGGGTAGTACTTCCTTTAAAAGAAAAAAAACTCATTGAGCAACGTTTGGAGTCGGTCGATTCGTTGGTAAAAAACGAAGAACATTTAAGTACAGTATCGCAACACCTAAGCGGCATCAGTGACTTAGAAAGACTTATTTCCAAAGTTGCCGTAGGTCGCGTTACTCCCAGGGAAATGACGCATTTGTTTCGCGCCATGGAAGCCATTCGTCCGCTTCAGGAATTCTGCTTATCCTCCGGCAATAAAGCTCTGGAACAATTAGGGCAGCAATTCGATTTGTGCGAAGAAATCCGTGCCCGCATGGAACGGGAACTCGACCCGGAAGCACCGATGAGTATTGGCAAAGGCAATGTTATCAAAACAGGCATCAATGCTGAACTAGACGAATTGCGTCACCTGCAACACAGCGGAAAAGATTACCTGATTCAAATTCAGCAAAGGGAATCCGAACGCACGGGAATTCCATCATTAAAAGTGGCATTCAATAACGTTTTCGGTTATTATTTGGAAGTCACCAACGTGCACAAAGACAAAGTCCCGAACGAATGGATACGCAAGCAAACCCTTACCAATGCTGAGCGTTACATCACGGAAGAGTTAAAAGAATACGAAACAAAAATTCTTGGTGCCGAAGAAAAAATCTTCGCTTTGGAAACAAAATTGTTTGCCGAATTGGTTTTTGCCTTAGCGCAGTTTACCACACCAATACAGCGCAATTCCTTTATCCTGGCGCAGCTTGATGTGTTTCACAGTTACGCCAAAGCCGCACTAAAATTCGGGTACACCAAACCCGACATCAACGAAAGCACTGCGATTCAAATTTCGAATGGTCGTCACCCCGTTATTGAACAATCGCTTCCGGAGGGTGTAAGTTACGTGCCCAACGATATTTTTCTAGATAACGAAAAGCAGCAAATCATCATGATTACCGGGCCAAACATGTCGGGTAAATCTGCCATTCTTCGTCAGACTGCCTTAATTGTTTTGATGGCCCAAATGGGAAGTTTTGTCCCTGCGCAATCTGCATCAATTGGTATTGTCGACAAAGTTTTCACACGCGTTGGCGCTTCAGATAATATTTCTTCCGGAGAATCGACGTTCATGGTGGAGATGAATGAAACTGCGAGCATCCTCAACAATATTTCCGATCGTAGTCTGATTTTACTGGATGAAATTGGTCGCGGAACCTCTACCTACGATGGCATTTCCATAGCCTGGGCAATTGCAGAATTCCTGCATGAAAACGGCAAATCTCGACCGAAAACCTTGTTTGCCACACACTACCATGAGCTCAACGACATGGAGAAATCATTCGATCGGATTCACAATTACAATGTGGCCGTTAAGGAAACAGGAAATAAGGTGATTTTTCTGCGCAAATTAACGCAAGGCGGCAGTGAACACAGCTTTGGAATTCATGTAGCCAAACTTGCCGGAATGCCTGTAACGGTGGTACATCGCGCACAAGAAATGCTTAAGCAACTGGAGAAATCGCACGCGCAAGAACCGGGTGGAATCAAATCTTCATCCCAAAAACCTCAACAGGTTCAGGAAGATAATTTCCAATTGAGTTTCTTTCAATTGGATGATCCTGTTTTATCTCAGATCAAAGAAGAAATTCAGCGAACGGACATCAACAGTTTAACACCTGTAGAGGCATTAATGAAACTGAACGATATCAAGAAACTTATCGGAGGCTAATCAATCTTCGTGTTCTGCATCCCATGCGTTAAACAGTTCACGTAGGTAGGTGTTTTCTTCGGTAGTGATTTTTTTATCGGCAACGACCATTCGGACGGCATTGTTCAAAAAATGAATTCTTTCATCTGATGTAGAATCCTGGTAGAAATCCTCAATGGCATGCATGAAATGGTTGTAATATTCTTCTTTAGGAAGTTTCAGCAATCGCTCCAGTTCTTCATCCAAACTCACCGTGAAAGGGAAACTCTCACTGAGGTAATTGACCATTTCCAAACCTTCCTCGGGCGAGAACTCCCCGTCGGAATTGGAAATAATCATGAGGATATGGTAACCGGCAATGACTTTATTCATTTTACGTTTTGACATGGCAAGTGCTTTGAAAATCAGGGTAAAGATGCCCTCAGAAGAGAAAACAAAAAAATTTTGCTTGAGTAATTTTTTTCTTATTTTTGCCCTCCCGTTGAGAACACATGTTCTTTACCGGATAAGCGGGAATAGCTCAGTTGGTAGAGCATAACCTTGCCAAGGTTAGGGTCGCGAGTTCGAGTCTCGTTTCCCGCTCCAAACCCTCTCAAAGAGAGGGTTTTCTTTTTCTCCACACCTTCGCCCGGGTGGTGAAATGGTAGACACAAGGGACTTAAAATCCCTCGGGCAGTAATGCCTGTGCGGGTTCAAGTCCCGCCCCGGGTACTTAAGCAGACTATTTTTTAATAGTCTGCTTTTTTGTTTCTAAACCCCAGTAGAATCAATGAATTTCAAATAAAAAATCATTTCGATAGTTTAGTGGTTAAATAATCCGAATTTCTAGTTGCATTGATGATGAATTATTTGCGAGTTAGAGTCCGGTTCACCCAAAACGAAATTAAAAATCATGAACTCAAAACCCAAAAAACGTTTAAGTATTGACGAATTAAAATCTTACCCCGGATTTGAAAATTATACCGATGAAATGGCTGAAGAAACAATCTCTAGTCTTGAAACATTATCTATTTTGTTTTACGAACTACATCAAAAATCAATTAAAGAGAAGGAGAAATTAAAAATGTTTTTAGTAAAAGAAGCTATGTAACTGTGCAATTTTGCCAGTTAACTTCCAAATTAGTTGGAAAGTGGTTGCCTTTTTTGACAGATTGTAAATATAGTTGATTGAAAAGAAATTTGCTTTGTTCAGTTGAATCGGAAATGAGCTCTGCTGGGGAGCAACTCATCAGGGGTAAATTGAACCGACGAAAATGAGGGAAAGGTGTTCGAATTGCGGACACCTTTCTTTTTATCCATTTTCCGAGTTTCATTCCTAGAAAAACCCTTTTCATGCTGCGTATTGATTTGGTGAAAAATAATTTAATGCTTCATGTGGCCGGTCTTCGTTGTATTCCGCTTTCCAAATGCGCGTTATTTCAACTGCATTTTCAAGCGTATGAAATAAATGTGCGTCTAATACATCCTCGCGATAGGCTCTGTTGAAGCGCTCAATTATGGCATTTTGTTGGGGTTTCCCTTTTTGAATTTTGACCCATTCAATATCATTGTCTTCCATCCATGTCTGAAAAACATCAGATGTAAATTCCGGACCATTAGCGGTACGTATAGCTTTAGGCTTACCATGTTCAGCAATTACACGCTGCAAAATTTTAATTACTTTTCGTGCAGGAAATGAATAGGAAATGGCTATTTCCAATGATTTGCGATTGAATTGATCAATAATGTTTAATGTCCTGAATTTTCGTCCGTTTGAAAGCGAATCAGACATGAAATCCATAGCCCATTCTTCATTTGGCGCTAGTGGCACTTCAATAGGATTGGCAGGATTATCCATCCGCTTTTTTTTCATTCTCTTGAAAAGAGAAAAACCTTCTCTTTCATATACACGTCGAATTTTAGATGACCCTAGGTGTGGATGATTTTTTTGAACTTTTACAATTACTTTTTTGCGGCCAATTCGACTTGTACCAAGCACCTCTTTGATAGCGTTTTTCACCATTTCATCCTTTTGAGGCATTCGCTTTTTATAATAACGTTTCACTCGTGAGCAATTAAGCAGTTTGCACGTCTTAGCATGACTTAATTTTGGAAAGGATTCTTGCACAAAAATTAAGCATTGCTCCTTTTGATAAGACGTTACCACTTTTTTGAATTAATCTCCTTGAGAACTTGATTGTCCAATGAAAGATCAGCCACCAATCGTTTTAAACGGGCATTTTCGGCCTCTAATTCTTTTACACGCTGAAGTTCAGACAACGTCATACCTCCATACTTGCTCCTCCAATTATAAAATGTTGGTTCGGATATGCCATGCTCGCGACAAATCTCACTAACCTTTTTACCCTGCTCCTGGGATTGTAAAATCTTTAAAATTTGAGCTTCTGTGA
>JBIKKU010000135.1:0-7612 GCA_044360245.1 Flavobacteriales bacterium
TGTAATTCGCAATGGCTACCAAAAGCAACACAATGCCAAAAACAAAAATGAGAATCAACGCTACTTTTCCTTGAATCATGACACAAAGGTAATCATTGCAGAGCGATTGAAAATGAGAAAGTTCAGCAAAAAAGAAAAGTCCGCTTTTGGCGGACTTTTCACTAGATGTTTTAGCTATTAGTGTGCAGCGAGGTAGCTGGCAACACCTTCATGAGATGCTTTTAAACCATCAGCACCTTTGTGCCAATCTGCAGGACAAACCTCACCGTTTTCTTCAAAGAATTGGAGCGCATCAACCATACGAAGAGCCTCGTCAACACTGCGTCCCAATGGGAACATGTTCACCACCTGGTGCATTACCGTACCTGATTTGTCGATGAGGAACAAACCACGGTAAGCAATCATCGGACCGGTAGCAATCAATCGACCATCTTCATCCCAATCGTATTCTCCTGCGAGAACACCATAAGCATCGGAAATGGTTTTAGAAGTATCGGCTACGATAGGGTAGGTAACACCTTTAATTCCACCGTGTTCTTTAGCCATTTGCAACCAACCCCAGTGCGATTCTTCTGTGTCGGTTGAACATGCTACAACTGCAACATTGCGTTTTTCGAATTCAGCAAGTTTGTTTTGGAAAGCATGAAGCTCGGTTGGACAAACAAACGTGAAATCTTTCGGATAGAAGAAAAACAAAACGTGTTTTTTTCCGAGGTATTGGTCGAGCGAAAAATCGCTTTGCACTTGGTTGCCGTTTACAACAGCACCGGCTTTAAATGAAGGAGCTTTTTTACCAACTAAAACTGACATGTTATTTGAATTTTGGGTTTAACAAAAATGGATTAGGACAAAGTTAGAAGTATTACTTGAACAGGAGGAACAGAAATATCAACGAATTGTTTTTGTTTTCTGTAAAAAAGGATTAGGATTTGTTGATGGATTTGTTGAAATTCAATGAGTTAAAACGTTTGCTATGAAAAAATTGAATCTGGTAGCCTTGATTTTAGGCATTTTGGGGCTTTGTACCTACCTCTACAATTTATTGGTTCTTCAACCGGTTTTGGGACAGGCCAATGTTGGTTTGAGTAACATCACCGACTTTGAACTTTACAGTCAATACCTTGGGATGAGTGATCTTCTCGGATTGAGTGGAACCTCTCTTGCCGGGATTGGATTTATCCTTGGATTGATAGGGTATTTCAAATCCAAAACCACACAGGCCATCCTTATTGGATTGTTATGCGGCGTATTGGCATTTCTGAATTTCTGGACTGCATTTGCACGTGTAGTATAAAAACACCTGCCAAAAAAAAGGAGAGCATTGCTCTCCTTTTTTTTATACCTGGATTACTCCAACGTTGTATGCTTTGGTTAATGGTGCATGATTGGCTGCCTCAATTCCCATGGAAATCCATTTGCGTGTATCCAAAGGATCTATGATGGCATCCATCCACAAACGCGCTGCAGCGTAGTAGGGAGTGGTTTGACGATCGTAACGTTCTTTGATTTTATCAAACAATTCTTTCTCGCGTTCAGGTGTTATTTCTTCACCTTTTGCTTTAAGCGATGCTACTTCAATTTGCACCAAAACTTTTGCAGCTTGAGCACCACCCATTACGGCAATTTGCGCAGTAGGCCATCCTGCAATAAGTCTCGGATCATAAGCTTTTCCGCACATGGCATAATTTCCTGCACCGTATGAATTTCCAACAACAATGGTGAATTTGGGAACCACCGAATTGGATTGTGCATTCACCAGTTTGGCGCCGTCTTTAATAATGCCTCCGTGCTCAGAACGTGAACCAACCATAAATCCGGTTACATCCTGAAGGAATACCAACGGAATTTTTTTCTGATTGCAATTCATGATAAAACGTGCGGCTTTGTCGGCGCTGTCGCTGTAAATCACGCCACCTTGCTGCATTTCGCCTTTTTTGCTTTTTACAATCATACGCTGATTCGCCACAATACCAACGGCCCAACCGTCGATTCGCGCTAATCCGCAGATGATGCTTTTTCCGTAGAGTTCTTTGTATTCTTCAAATTCGGAATTGTCCACCAAACGATCGATGATCTCGCGCATATCGTAAGGCTTGACGCGTGTTTCAGGAAGAATTCCGTAAATTTCTTTAGGATCTTTTTTGGGTTGTGCAGGCTTTTCGCGGTTGAATCCGGCTTTTTCATAATCGCCCACTTTCGACATGATATTGCGAATGCGGTTCAAACAATCTTCATCGTCTTTGCATTTGTAATCCGTTACACCGCTGATTTCGCAGTGTGTACTGGCACCTCCAAGTGTTTCATTATCGATATCTTCACCAATGGCAGCTTTTACGAGGTAAGAACCGGCAAGGAAAATACTTCCCGTTTTATCTACAATCATCGCTTCATCACTCATGATGGGGAGATAAGCTCCACCGGCCACACAACTTCCCATTACAGCGGCAATCTGTAAAATGCCCATGCTCGACATAATGGCATTGTTGCGAAAAATCCTTCCAAAATGTTCTTTGTCAGGGAAAATTTCATCCTGCATCGGAAGATAAACACCGGCAGAATCGACCAGATAAATGATCGGAAGTTTGTTTTCAATGGCTATTTCCTGAGCACGCAAGTTTTTCTTTCCGGTAATAGGGAACCACGCTCCGGCTTTCACTGTGGCGTCATTCGCTACCACAATGCATTGCTTTCCGGAAACATAACCCATTTTAATTACAACACCTCCGGAGGGACAACCACCATGTTCTTCATACATGTCGTATCCTGCGAATGCACCGATTTCAATCGAATCGCGGTCTTTGTCGAGTAAAAAATCAATGCGCTCTCTGGCAGTCATTTTCCCCTCGGCATGGAGCTTTTCGATGCGTTTTTTTCCACCGCCTTCGGCTACAAGGTTAAATCGCTTGGTCATATTGGAAATGAGCAAACGCATGGCGTCGTCGTTGCGGTTGAATTCGATGTTTTCTTTGGCTTGAGGGCTTGCTGACATAGCTTCTTTTTTGGGAGTCCAAATATAACCAGCGAAGGGCATATTCGGTTCACGGAAGCAAAAAATCGGAATCTCTTGTGATTCAAGTCCTATCCAAACACGGGCGTTCCTTTTTCGTATATTTGCAACTATGCGTAGAATTTATTTGGATAACGCTGCCACTACAGCGATGGATCCCAAGGTTTTGGAGGCTATGTTGCCCTTTATGAAAGAGGATTTTGGCAACCCATCATCCACACATGCTTTCGGTCGCAAAACACGATCGGCCATCGAATCTGCCCGCAAACAAATAGCACATTACCTCAATGCCAGTCCCGGTGAAATCATTTTCACATCCGGTGGAACGGAAGCCGATAACATGGCTATTCATTCGGCAGTTGCCGATTTGGGCGTGAAGCACCTGATTACCTCTCCCATTGAACATCATGCAGTGATTCATACCGTTGAAGAAACAGCCAAACATTTTGGTGTGCGCATGAGTTTTGTGAAAGTGCATTCCAATGGACATATCGACCTTGAAGACCTCGAGCACTTGCTTGCTTCCGGCGAAAAAGCTTTAGTTACACTCATGCATGCCAACAATGAAATTGGCAATCTTTTACCCATGAAAACGGTAGGTGACTTGTGTGAAAAATACAATGCATTATTTCATTCGGATACCGTGCAAACCATGGGACATTACCCCATAGATACCAAGGCTGTAAATGTTCATTTTCTCACTTGTGGTGCGCATAAATTTCACGGTCCAAAAGGAGTTGGATTTTTATTCCGAAAAGAAAGCCTCAAAATACATCCGCTCATCCAAGGAGGAGCACAAGAGCGTGGTTACCGCGGTGGGACAGAAAATTTATATGGCATCATCGGAATGGCCAAAGCATTCGAAATTGCCAATGAGGAAATGAAAGAACACATGGAACATGTAAGCGGAATAAAGCATTACATGATGCAACGTTTGAAAGAAGAAATTCCCGGAGTAGCCTTCAATGGTGATGCTTCAGGAAATTCATTGTATACCGTGCTCAATGTTTCTTTTCCGCCTTCCGAAAAAGGAGAAATGCTTTTGTTTTCGCTCGATATACACGGTATTGCTGCCTCGGGTGGTAGTGCTTGTTCATCAGGAAGCAATAAAGGTTCGCATGTTTTGGGAGCCCTGAATGTGGACCCCAACCGAGCGAATATTCGATTTTCATTTAGCAAATACACACAGCAAGAAGACATTGATGCAACCATGGATGTCCTCAAAAAAATACTCGAAATAAATACCGTCAACGCCTAAGCAAAGCACCATGATTCAGGTTATTAACCTTTCCAAACATTCCTCCATTTTCAATACGTTTATTGCCGAATTGCGGGATGCACAAATTCAAAAAGATCCCATGCGCTTTCGTCGCAATATGGAGCGCATAGGCGAAGTCATGGCTTATGAATTGTCCAAAGAACTTGAATACGAAAAACACGAAGTCGAGACTCCGCTTGGGGTGGCAGAGTGCGAACGTTTGGTGAAGCAACCGGTTCTTGCAACGATTTTGCGTGCAGGATTACCCTTGCATCATGGTGTGTTGAATTATTTCGATCGTGCGGAAAATGCGTTTATCTCGGCTTACCGCAAACACCATAAAGACGAAACGTTCGAGATTTCACTCGAATACATGTCCTCTCCAATGATCGACGACAAAGTTTTAATTCTTTGCGATCCGATGTTGGCAACGGGATCTTCAATGGTTACCGCATACAAAGCCATGCTTACCAAAGGAAATCCGAAACACATCCATATCCTCTCTGTTATTGCATCTGCGGAAGGTGTCAATTTTGTGAAAAAACACATGCCTGCCAACACTACGATTTGGATTGCGGCCATCGATGAAGAATTAACTGCACAAGCCTATATTGTACCGGGATTAGGCGATGCAGGTGACCTGGCTTATGGCCCAAAAACTGAAAGGTGAATTACGGAGCGCTATTTCTCGTCCTTTTACTTTCGGCAACAAAATTTCTTTTTGCGCCATCCTTAGCACTTTCCAGTTTCAATGTGTGGGAGTCGATTTTGATTGTATTCCTCGGGGGATCTGCAGGAATTACGTTTTTTTACCTGGCGGCAGATTGGGTGATGGACCGCATTGCACAGTTTCAAAAACAACGCGATCACAAAAAACAATTAAAAGGAATTGTAGTTGTAAGAAAAGTCTTCACGCCATTTCGCAGGAAAGTGATTCGCATTAAAAACAAATTCGGATTGCTCGGTATTGCCATTGTTACTCCGTGCATCATCTCCATTCCTATAGGATCGGTGCTGGCTGCAAAATTTTTTAAGAACAAAATCAAGGTGCTTACCTACATGTATACATCGGCTGCATTTTGGGCGGTATTCCTCACTTTGCTTAACAATCAGGTTCTGGCACTCATCAAATACCTTTTCGGTTGAAAAACGTAAAAACGGTTTTTTTCGATTTGGATCATACCCTGTGGGATTTTGAAAAAAATTCTACCGAAGCGCTGCATGAACTCATCGATATCCATCAATTGCGTAATGTTTTAAAAGATGGAGCAGAAGAGTTTATCCGCAAATACAAAGTCATCAATCACCATTATTGGGAAGCTTACCGCAAAGGAAAAATCGAAAAATCAATCTTGCGTGTAGGAAGATTTCGTCACGCACTCGAAGAACAAGGAGTGATGGACCCTAAGATTCATGAGGCTTTTAGCGATGGTTATGTAGAAATCAGTCCAAGCAAAACCAATTTATTTCCACATGCAATGGAGGTTTTGGAATACCTTCATGAAAAATATCCCATGCTCATTATCACCAATGGCTTTGAGGAGATTCAATGGAAAAAGCTTCGAAACTGCGGAATAGATCGTTTTTTCAAACATGTCATCACCTCCGAAATGGCAGGAGTGAAAAAACCGCATGCCGATATATACCGTTACGCTTTAAGCCTGGCAAACACCATTGCACCGCATGCAGTAATGATTGGCGATGAACCTGAAATTGATCTAAGAGGAGCCGACAATCTAGGAATGCCGGGCATATTGTTCGATCCACACCACAAACATCCGCAGTCCGGATTTGCAAATCGGATTCACGATTTGATCGAATTAAAAAACTGGCTTTAAGTTTTATTGCGGATCAATATCAATGTCCACAAACGTATTTTTCCCCTCTTTGGAAGCCCTGAATTCACGAATGCTTTCGTACAATTCTTTTTTCAATTGCGGATAAGAACTTCCTTTTTCTATTTTGATGAGAAAGGTGCGGTAATAATAATTTCGGATACGCGGAATGGCAGGTTTTTCGGGACCTAGCAAACGTTTTTGAAGGAGCGGACGAATGCGTTCTCCAAGTGCTTTGGTTGCACTTTCAATCAGGTTTTGGTCTTTGTTTCTGACCGTCAATTTGATCAGTTTTACAAATGGGGGATACTGAAAATTTTTGCGCTCAATGATTTCTTGATGGTACAATCCGAGATAATCGTTCTGCATCACTTTTTGAATGACCCAATGGTTCGGATTCCAGGTTTGAATTTGCACCATGCCTCGTTTGTTTTTTCTCCCGGCCCTTCCTGATACTTGCGCAATCAATTGAAAACTGCGTTCAAAAGCCCGGAAATCGGGAAAGTTCAGCATGTTGTCGGCATTCAGAATTCCCACCAATCCAACATCGTCGAAATCGAGACCCTTGGTGACCATTTGAGTTCCCACCAATACATCAATTTTGCGGTCCTCGAAATCGGAAAGGATTTGAATGTAAGCGTTTTTACTCCGGGTAGAATCCAAATCCATGCGCGCCACTTTTATTCCTGGGATAAGCGTGGTCAAATCTTCTTCGATTTTCTCCGTTCCGAATCCGGCCATTTTCAGGTGGTGACTGCCACATGCCGGACAAGATTTTGGTGGAGGATAAACCGTAGAGCAGTAGTGGCATTGCAATTGGTGCACGGCTTTGTGGTAAGTCAAACTCACATCACAATGTTTGCATTTGGGAACCCAGTTGCAAGATTCACATATCCATTGTGGAGTATATCCTCGGCGGTTTTGAAACAGAATAATCTGTTCACCATTTTCCAGGGTTGTTCGAATGTGTTCCAACAAAGTATCGGAAAAAGATTCTTTCATCTCCTTCCGTTTTGCCGATGTTTTCAAATCGATGCATTGCACCTCAGGTAATTGAATTCCCCCGAATCTTTTGAGCAATTCGGTTAAGCCGTATTTACCGCTTTTGGCATTGAAATAAGAATCGATGGATGGAGTAGCAGATCCCAACAACACCTTGGCCCGAAACATGGATGCCATCACAATGGCCGAATCACGGGCATGGTAGCGGGGCGCTGGATCGAATTGTTTGAAGGTGTTTTCATGTTCTTCATCCACAATCACCAAACCCAATTTCACAAATGGTAAAAAGAGGGAAGAGCGGGCTCCTAATAAAACGGAATATTCACCCTTAATGGTTTTGGCCCATATTTCTGCGCGTTCTTGTTCATTAAAGCGCGAATGGTAAACACCCACTTTATCGCCAAAATATTTTCTTAGTCGATTGATGATTTGGGTCGTCAGCGCAATCTCCGGCAACAAATACAATACTTGTTTTCCTTGCTCAATTTGCTCTTCAATCAGACGAATGTA
>JBIKKU010000137.1:0-7544 GCA_044360245.1 Flavobacteriales bacterium
AATATATTTTTCCGAAAAAATGTTCAGATAATTTATCCGAATATAAATCAACTCCAATACACGTATCTGCCGGTGTAAATGAGGTGAAAAAGTCCGAAATGAATTTCGATGGACCTTTCACGGTATCGATTTGGGCAACGAGTGTATACAATACCCCACATTTCTGAATGACCCGCACACGTAATCCGCGAGTGGAATTGGTATCGGTTAAGAGGTAATTCCTTTCATGATCATTTTGAACATAACCGTCCTTATTTTTATTGACCATCATAGAGGAGTTTAACACGTAACCTTTCTCTTGGTCTTCCCAGAATTTTTGGGCATTTTCTTGCTGAAAATACATCGAAAATTTTCGGTATTCTACTTCAATTTTTTCGCCGGTTTCCGGATTGGAGAATACGCGTGTAATGTTAGTGGGACGGTAAATATTTTCTTCTTCCTTGTTTTCCATGGCTTCATCGATACGTTCCATCAGATCGGTTGAATTCACCAAATCGGCATATTCCATGCGGTTTACAGGTAATTTGGCACTGAAAAACATGGTGGTGTCGGTGTAGGTTTCCGAGGGGACATTGTACCGGTATTCTTTCCATTTCAGACTTTCCAGATAGGTCTTTCTCGATGCTTCATCTTTGTTATCGGTTCCGGCCAGGTAGTAATGTTCGTTGTGGATAAGGATTCTTACCCAATATTTATTTCCTTCTTTTTTCTTCTCGAGTTCTGCACGCAATTCAGAACCATCCGCTCCGAAAATAATTTCACGGTTGTTGATTTTTCCTTCGATGTCTTGCGCAAACAATTCACACAAATAATTCAATTCAAAAGTGTCTTCTTCGATGAAAGAAAAATCGTTGACCTGCGTATGGAAAAAGAAATAATAGTTTCCTTTTACATCTACAGAAGTAAGGAAATCGCGCTGCAATTGCATGCGTTGGTTGTTGTTGAAGCACCAGGTTGGATTGCCCGGCATTTGCAGTGAAAAACCTCCATGTTTGGGTTGAATTTCCTGTGTTGTGGAAGGAATGTCTTTTCTGAATGTGATGGAATTAAAAAACTGTTCCGCTTCTTTTCCGGTTACATATTCCTTTCTTCCGCTCATTTTAAAAATGTAAATCTCCAATGGACCAACAAAAATTTGGTAACGCTGATTGTCACCACGTCGTGTTTTGTTGGAGATGTCAAATCCGGGATAACCATTGTTGGATTTGATTTCTTTTTTGGAAATGATTTTTCCCGGTATGTTTTCGTACAGCAAACTATCAATCCGTTTCAAGGTATAATTCTGGTCTTTTAGATCCAGGTGTCCCATGTAATTCACGCGCTGAATATGGTAATACGAGCCATTGGCCATATCGTTGTAGAGGTATTCAAAATTCCCCCAACGTTCCGACATTTTAAAAAGTGGTCCGGGTAAATCCACTGAAAACAATTTATCTGCCGTGGTTTGTGTGCTGAATTTTACAGGGTATTTGGTGTCTTCAATTTCGGTTTTCAATTTATCTCCCTGGTTATTGGAGAAAACTACAGCACGTACTTTATATCCTTTTCTTCTGAGCATTTCAATTACACCCATGTTTCCCGGTAAATGCGCAGCGCCGACGCCGGTAAACAAGGTGTGATTTTTCATCAGCGAATCCATTTGATCGGCCATGATTTTATTGCGCTCATGCAACATCCATTTGATAAAATTGACACCCGGATTCATCAATCGGTACAGTGAGTCAATCATATCCAAATCACCCGAACGGTAGGAATCTTCTTGGTATTCGCGAATGGATTTTTCTTTTTCCATCTGACGAATTTTAATTCGCATGGTTTCGCGCAGTTCTTTGTATTCATCCGAATCCCAGTTGTCATCGCGTATGTAGGCACGATCTACCATGATGCGTGATTTCTTGAAGTCTTCCAATCCGACTACTTTTTTGCCAAGTTTTTTTCCTGCTTGGTAAATGAACAAGTCGAGGTAAGTATCTTCTTCAAATTCATCCTGCGATTCATCCGAGCGGTAAAGCATGCTGTTGATGAGGCGTGGTTTCGAACTCAGCATGCGTTGAAGGTTTTCTTTCTTGACGAAATTCGGAGAAAAACAATCTTTATACATCCCCGAAGCGCCGCGATCGCTGTAAATAAATTCTCGGTTATTGGCTGCGTTTTCCTGCGCAATGGTTTGTTCCATCCACAGTCCCGGATCCAACTCCAATGCTACGATATCGCATTTTTTTAAGGCAATGAAAAATGTATCGCTAAGGTGAAATGCCAGTTTTTCGGAAACGTGCATGGTTCCATAGAGATAGGAAGGTTTGGTTAATCCGTTACCGGTAATTTCCCACAATAATCCCTGGTATTTTTTTTCAGGCGATTTTTGCGAGAAAGCAGTTAGTGTGCTTAAGAAAAATAAAATGACAACGAGAGTTGATTTCATAGGGTTGTTTTAATAGCAACGTAAAACAAAAAGTAATGGTATAATGCGCATAATCCTGTTTTGTAACCTTACCATGCAGAAATTCCTTCAGGAAGGTTTACATGGCGTAAAAAGGATACTGCACGTTCCATTTCCTGGTGCATGTAGACATCTTCCTTCACCCTTGCCACCGATTTTCTAAACTCAGCCAAAAAGGACTCAAGAACAGGGGATGATTTTGCCGGGCGACGGAATTCTAAAGCCTGTGCAGCGTTCATAAGCTCAATTGCAAGTACCTTTTCGAGGTTACTAACAACTTTGTATGCTTTGGTAGCGCCATTTGCTCCCATGCTTACATGATCTTCCTGACCGTTGCTCGAATCGATGGAATCGATGGAAGAAGGTGTGCACAATTGTTTGTTCTGACTCACAATCGATGCCGCAGTGTATTGTGGAATCATAAATCCGGAGTTCAATCCCGGTTCGGCAACCAGGAAAGGAGGTAATCCGCGCTGACCGGAAATCAACTTATACACCCTGCGTTCCGAAATGCTTGCCAATTCTGCAGCAGCAATTGCTAAAAGATCGTAAGACAAGGCCAAAGGCTGACCATGAAAATTCCCTCCCGAAATTATGAGGTCTTCATCCGGGAAAATCGTCGGATTATCGGTAACAGCATTTATTTCCGTGTGGATGATTTTTTCGATGTGCGCCAATTGGTCTTTGCTTGCACCATGCACCTGCGGAATGCAACGAAAAGTATAAGGATCTTGAACTTGTGATTTTGCTTGCAATTGGATTTCACTTCCCGATAAAAGATGGCGCATATTTGCTGCTGTGAGCATCTGTCCATGATGCGGACGCACAACCTGAATCAATGAATGAAACGGAGCAGACAATCCTTCAAAAGCATCCAATGAAAGCGCCGCAATGACATCTGAAAGTGCCGAAAGACGCTTCATTTGTGAAATACACCAAGTTCCGTATGCGCTCATGAATTGTGTACCATTCAGCAATGCCAATCCTTCCTTGGCCTCCAATTGCATGGGTTCCAATCCTAATTCTTTAAGTACATCCGAAGCAAATCTTTTTTCTTGTTTGTAATAAACTTCGCCAATGCCTAACAATGGAAGAGACAAATGCGCCAGAGGAGCTAAATCGCCCGATGCACCCAAAGATCCTTGCTGATACACTGCGGGCACAACATCCTCATTGAAATAGGCAATAAGGCGATGCACGGTTGCCAGTGAAACACCGGAATGTCCAAGAGACAATGCCTGAATTTTCAACAGCATCATCAATTTTACAATTTCGGTTGGAACTTCTTCGCCCATTCCGCAAGCATGCGATTTTACAAGGTTTTCCTGAAGCTTGGATAAATCTTCTTTGTTGATGCGTGTATTGCAAAGCGATCCAAACCCTGTATTGATGCCGTATACCGGAGATTCTGCTGTAGCAAGTTTATGATGAAGGTAGTGGTAGCATTTTTCGATAATGATCACAGAACGCTCTGATAAAGCAATTTTGCGGTGGTCATTTAAAATGTGAAGAGCCTGTTCCGTGCTGATTGGATCCGGGGTAATGTAATGCAGATTCATGGTTTCAAAATGGATTTGATTTGATCCGGCGAAACGCGATGTTGTTCTCCGGTAATCATGTTTTTGATGGTTACAATGCCTTCTTCCATTTCAGAAGATCCCACAAGCGCCACAAAAGGAATTTGACGGTCGTTGGCGTATTTCATTTGTTTTTGCATTTTGGCATTGTCGGGATACAATTCGGCATTGATTCCGGATTGCCTTAAATTTTCGAGTAATCCCATACACCACAAAGCTTCGTTCATTCCAAAATTGGCGAAAAGCAGGGTAGTGGCATCGGCACTTTGTTCGGGAAAACGATTCAGTTCGGTGAGCACATCATAAATGCGATCCGCACCAAAAGAAATTCCAACTCCCGATAATCCTTTGAGTCCGAAAATTCCCGTGAGGTCATCGTATCTTCCGCCGCCGGTGATGGAAACTTTCAATTCACCTTCGTTGGATTTCACCTCAAAAATGGCGCCTGTGTAGTAGTTTAGACCACGTGCCAGGGTGATATCCAATTCCAATTGTGCTTTTTTCGGTTTGAAATTTTCGATGGTACTGAAAAGAAAACGCAATTCTTCAATCCCTTTTTTTCCAATTTCAGAAGAAGAAAGAAGAGCATCAAGCACGGTAAATTTTTCTTCGTTCGATCCACTTGCACGCAACACCGGACGAATTTTCTCAATGGCCGTTTCACCAACACCCTTGGAACGCATTTCTTCTACAACAGCTTCTTCACCTATTTTATCCAATTTATCAATGGCCACGGTGATGTCAACCAGACGTTCGCTTTCTCCGGTAATTTCAGCAATACCACTCAGGATTTTTCGGTTGTTCACTTTAATGGTAGTGGCAATGTTCAGGTCGAAAAACACATCATCCATTAAGCGAATAAGTTCCACTTCGTTCAAAAGCGAATCGGAACCAATCATATCTGCATCGCACTGGTAAAATTCACGGTAGCGGCCTTTTGCGGGACGATCTGCACGCCAAACAGGTTGAATTTGGTAACGACGAAATGGAAATGAAATTTCGTTTTGGTGTTGTACCACGAAACGCGCAAATGGAACGGTGAGGTCGTAACGCAAAGCTTTTTCGGAAATTCGCGAAGAGGCATATCCCGCACCTTTTTCGAGCAATTCCTGAATGTTCAGTCCATCAAAAAAATCACCGCTGTTCAGAATGCGAAAAATAAGTCGATCTCCTTCTTCACCATATTTGCCCATAAGGGTTTTTAAATTCTCCATTGCAGGCGTTTCAATGGGGAGAAATCCGTAACGACGAAAATGCTTGCGAATGGTATCGAATATGTAATTGCGACGAACCATTTCTTTAGGTCCAAAATCGCGTGTTCCTCGGGGGGTAGAAGGTTTTTCTGCCATGGGTGTAAAATTGAAGGGTAAAAATACCAATTCTTGCGCAGCGCGTAACCAAAAAAGAGCACTTAAAAATCCCCGAAAAGCATCATCTTTTGCAAAGGATATCGAGGTCCTGTCGATTTTTTTTGGTTATTTTAACCCATCTTTTATGGCAACATCTACCATTCTCATCATTGATGATGATCCGGCTCAAAAACAAAAGCTGGAGCAGATTCTTGATGTTTTGCCATGTACCATCATTACTACCGACACTGCTTCAAAAGCGCTTGATATTTTACGGTACACCGAAGTGGCCATCGTGTTGATGGATTTCTCATTGAAAGGCCTAAATCTGCAGGAGTTCATGCACAATCTTCGCAAAGACCATTACGGAGAGGACACGCATGTGATTTTGATTATGGACAAAAACCATAACCGCTCTGAAGAAACGGAAGCTTATCGGTCGGGTGCAGTTGATTACATCGAAAAACCTTTCAACGCCGATACCGTGCGTCACATGGTGCGCGTTTTTGTGAAATTGTTTCACAAGAAAAAAAAGGTGCGCGAATTGTTGCTCAACATTCTCCCGCGAGAAATCGCCATGGAGCTTGAAGCCAAAGGAAAAGTTAAACCAAAACGTTACGGTTCTGCAACAGTCTTGTTTGGTGATTTTGTCTCCTTTTCGCACCGTACCAGAGAAATGTCGCCGGTGGAATTGGTCAATCACCTCGATGGTTTTTTTGCCGAATTTGATAAGATCACGACCAAGTACCACGTCGAAAAAATAAAAACCATTGGCGATGCTTACATGGGTGTTGGCGGGATTCCCGAGAAAAGAAAAGAGAATCCCATTCTTTCGGTTTTAGCGGCCGTAGAGATCGCAAATTTCATGGAGAAACATTCGCAAAACAACCACAGCTCCAGGAAATCATGGGAATTGCGCATTGGATTGCATGCCGGACCATTGGTTGCCGGTGTTATCGGTAAAAAGAAATTCGCTTACGATGTATGGGGTGATACAGTTAACATTGCATCACGTATTTGTTCGGCTTGTGAACCCAATAAAGTAAATATATCCACTGCTGTTTACGAGAAAATCAAGGATTATTTCGATTGCCATTACCGCGGAGAAATAGAAGGGAAAAACATCGGACATGTTGGAATGTATTTTGTTAACGGCCTCAAACCACAATATTCCATCGGTGGAAGAGGACGTCTACCCAACAAGGAAAGGAAGCAAATTGCGGGATTGATCTTTGTAAAATACGAACGCCTGAAAGATCATATTCTTGACCGCTTAAAAAACGAGCTTCCGGAAAATCTGTATTACCACGGCGTTCATCACACACTCGATGTTTTGAATGCTATTGAACGCATTGGAAAAAGTGAAGGTGTTAGTCAGGAAGAACAGCTCATGCTCAATACCGCCGCGCTTTTCCACGATGCGGGTTATTTGTACACCTACGATCACAATGAAGAATTGGCCATCAAAATGGCGAAAAAAATATTACCCGATTATGGTTATACACCTAATCAAATCAAAATCATTTCAGGAATCATTCGCACTACAAAAGTTCGCTCATTGCCTAAAACACGTTTGCAGGAAATCATGAACGATGCCGATTACGACTACTTGGGAGGCAAGGATTATGAAACCATTGTAGAAACACTCTACAAGGAAATGTGCGAACAAAAACAAAAAATATCCCGAAAAGAATGGGTTTTACTCCAAATTCGTTTCCTTGAAAAACACAAGTATTTTACGGAGAGTGCAGGTAAAACAAGGGAAAAGAGCAAATTGCAACAGATAGAACGATTGAAAAAAATCTACGCGAAATACAACAAAGAGAAATAAAAAAGTCCGACTGAAAAGCCGGACTTTTTTATTAATAATGATTCAATTATTTTTTAGTCTCTTCAGTTTTTCCATGGCAGGAAGAACCGGAAGTAGATCCATTTTTTGAGCAGCAAGACTTTCCTGAAGAGGTAGTGCCGTTAGTTGTAGAACCGTTGGTACTGTTGGTAGATTCAGCTTTTTTGTCTTTATCGCAACAAGCTTTATCTTTTTTCTTTTTGCCTTTTTTATCTGTTTTTTCAGTTTTCTCAGTAGCAGTTTTGTTTACTGAAGCATAAGTAGCAACAGTTGCAGTTCCGGCAAACGCGAAAATAGCAACAGCAAGCATGATCTTTTTCATAGTTCGG
>JBIKKU010000138.1:0-7531 GCA_044360245.1 Flavobacteriales bacterium
CAATGCGACTCAAAATGTGCAGCATAGGAATACTATGCGTCTGAAAAGAAGATGTAGCGAACATCTTTTTTCCTTCGGCTTTGTAGGCCCTGATTTTATCGGTGATTTCCGGGATAGTCATATTGAATTTTTACAAAAATAATCAGGAGCAACTTTACCTCCCGAGGTCAAATATAGTATTTGTCCTATGCGATATTTAAGTTGGAATTAAATCTTGACTTGCCTTCTGATTCCCTCTTCAAGCGAAATAAATGTTTCAGTGCTTTGAATGCCTTCAATACCTTGAATTTTATCGTTTAGAATATCCCTGAGGTGTTGCGTGTTGCGGCACATGATGCGGATAAAAATGGCGTAAGATCCCGTGGTATAGTGGGCTTCGGTGACTTCAGGGATTTTTTTCAGTTCGCGTAAAACAATTTTGTATTGCGAACCTTTCTCCAAAAACACTCCGGCAAATGCACTTAAATCGTAACCGAAATAGGAGGGGTCGATCACCAAGGTACTTCCTTTAACCGCGCCAATTGCCTTCAGTTTGCGCATACGCACATGTATGGTGCCGGGAGATACTGTTAGTTTTTCGGCAATTTCCGTAAATGGCATCATAGCATCTTTCACCAAGAGCGCTATGATATCGCGGTCCAGTTTGTCGATTTGGTAATTTTCCTGCCAATTTTCCATCCTGAATTATTTAAATGGTAAATATTGATATAATATTTTACCGTAAATGTAATAATGATTTCATTCTGTTGTGTATAATGTAAATCGAATTGAATAGCCTCTATCTTTGCATTGTTCTTTTAAACACACATTGAAGGGTGATGAAATTGGCAGCCATGCCCTCCTGTCTCGGGGGTGGGGATAAGGGATAAACCTCTGTATAAACACCATACAGACGCTAACCGCCTCGTGAAGGTTCGACTCCTTCCTCTTCAGCAAGATCCTTTACCTGGGGATTTTTATTTGGTAGCAAGGTGGGGACTGTTTGAAAAAGCAGTCCCTTTTTGTTGACCCAATGCTAGAAAATATTCATCAAGTCCTTTAAGCGGTAAGCCCAATGAGCTCAGGGAAATTCACCGAAAAAATTTCAGATAAACCGGGGTCTTTATCAAGCTTTCGGTTTTTCCCACTTTTATTTGATTTGGCATTGAACATTTCAAGGCAGTTCATTGTTTCAAAGGGTTGAATCTTGTATTTAACCTGTTTTAGATTTTATCAATGAATCCATCCAATTCAATTCGTGTGAGAATATTTTTGTTGGTGTTGTTTGTGCTTTTTTCAGTTTCTGCTGTAATCGCTCAAAACAAAGGAGTTGTGCGAGGTTCTGTGGTGGATAAAAACACGCAGGAACCCATCATTGGAGCAAACATATTGGTTGAAGGTACAGATATCGGAACCTCTACCGAAGTTGATGGTTCATACCGATTGGAAATCCCGGTGGGTACCGTAAGTCTTCGTGTTTCATTTTTGGGATATACTACGCTTACCAAACATAATATTCAGGTGACTTCCGGAAATGTGCAGATTGTCAATTTTGAGCTTGAAGCTTCCTCGGTGGAAATGAAAGAATTTACGGTGACATACGATGCAGGAAAATCGGCAGTGGCAACGGATATGACCACTCCACTTTCTGTTTCGCAATTGACGACAGAAGAAATCAAGAGTAATCCCGGTGGAAGTTTTGATGTGTCGCGCGTGGTACAAACTCTTCCCGGAGTTGGTGGTTCAGGCGGTGGAGCAGCCCGCAACGATATTATCATTCGCGGTGGAGCTCCCAATGAAAATGTGTATTACCTCGATGGAATTGAAATTCCGGTATTGAACCATTTTCAAACACAGGGAAGTTCCGGTGGAGCTCAGGGAATTTTGAACGTGGCTTTCATTGAGGAAGTGAAACTATCCAGCTCCGCATTTGATGCACGTTACGACAATGCACTTTCTTCCACTTTTGTCATCCGTCAGCGCGAAGGAAATCCTGAAAAAATTTCCGGAAACTTTCGCCTCTCTTTTACGGAGACTGTTGGAACTTTGGAAGGTCCGCTCGGAAAGAAAACCAACTTTTTATTGTCCACACGAATTTCCTATCTCGATTTTCTTTTCAAGTTGATTGATTTACCTATTCGTCCGAATTTTTCCGATTACCAGTACAAGTTCACACACCGCATCAACGATAAAACCACGTTAACAGCTATTGGTATCGGTGCCATAGACAAGTTCACTTTTGGAGAAGTTAAAAATGCCACACCCGAAAACGAATACATCCGACGTTCGCAACCTATTATCGGTCAATGGACCTACACAACAGGGTTTGCTTTGAAGCGACTCGTAAACAAAGGATACTACAATATTGCTTTGAGTCGGAATATGTTCAATAACGACATCGATCGTTTCGAAGATGCGCAGTATGGAAATGAAGCCTACCGCAACTTTAAACTTCGTTCTCAGGAAATCGAAAACAAATTGCGATTCGATATCAACAAGTTTATCGATGGTTGGAAAATCAGTGCCGGATTTGTAGGTCAATACGTAAAATACAATACCGATCTCTACAATAAATTCAGAAACGAATTAACCGATTCGGTCGGAAATGTTATCCTTCCGGAAGGTGTTGTGGAATTCCGTTCTGCAATAGAATTTTTCCGCTACGGTGTTTTTGGTCAGGTATCGAGAAATGTGCTCAAAGAAAAACTACTTATTTCTTTTGGTATTCGTTCCGACATGAATTCATTTACCACCACAGGGAACAATCCGTTTAAAACCCTTTCTCCGCGTTTGAGTTTTGCCTACCATGTGAATCCAAAATTGGATTTAACCGCAACGGTAGGACGCTACTACAAATTACCAACCTATACCACATTAGGCTATCGCGATGAAGACGGTACTTTGGTGAATCGGGAAATGCAATATATTTCGTCCGATCATTTTGTTATCGGAGCACAATATTTACCTAAAGAATCACTGCGCTTTACCGTTGAAGGATTTTACAAATTGTATTCCGATTACCCGGTGAGTGTGCGCAACGGATTTAGTCTGGCAAACACGGGATCTGAATTTGGTGCCGTGGGAAATGAAGCCGTTACCAGTACCGGAAAAGGTGAGAATTACGGTTTTGAAGTATCGGTGCAGCAGAAGCTGATTAAAAAAGTTTTTTACGTTGTGAGCTACACTTTTGTGCGCAGTTTTTATTCCGGAAGTGATCAGCAAATGATTGTTTCTTCTTGGGATAACCAACATTTGCTTTCTGCTACATTGGGTTACAAGTTTGGAAAGAACTGGCAAATCGGAGCCAAATTGCGCTTCCAGGGAGGAAATCCTTATACGCCATTTGATTTGATGTCCTCACAACAAAACTACGCCCTGCTTGGAACAGGTGTGTTGGATTATGCACAAATCAATACACTTCGCTTGAATAATTTTTCTCAGTTGGATTTCAGAATTGACAAAACCTACAATTTCAAGAAAACGGCATTGAATGTGTTTATTGATATTCAGAATTTATTGATGGCCAAACAACAGTTTCCACCTTATTATACCTTTAAACGAACTGCGGATAATAGTGGATTTGAAACTACCGATGGTCAGCCTCTGCGTGCGGATGGCAGCAACGGAATTCCTGTTATTCTCGAAAATTACAGTCAGACGGTTACGCCAACTTTCGGTTTTGTTTTTCAATTCTGACGCTGTTTTCAGTCGGAAGGTACCGCATGCATCCATTCCCAAAATGCCAAATTGAATGGGGCAAATTTGTTTTATTGCTTTTGACCCTAACAAATAACCAACGATGTTTGCATCATGAAATCGCTCAACTATTTTTTCTGGTTTTTGTTTACTGCTGTAGGCGGACCGGAAATCTATTGAGTTTAAAAAAGCAAGTAGGTTAGGGGTCCGCGAATAGCGGGCCTTTTTTTTGACCAAAAAATGAAACGTATGAAAATTGCAATTATGGGAGTGCCGGGTTCATTTCATGAGCAAGTTGCTCTTGGTTTACATTTTTCCGAAAAGGAAATACTGTACTGTAAGGATTTTCCGGAAGTGGCAGAAGCAGTATCCAAAGGCGCTGCAGAAGGAGGATTGATTGCTATTGAGAATAGCACTGCAGGAAGTATTCTGCCCAATCATGAACTGATTTTGCGAAGTGGATTAAAAATTACTTCAGAGGTATACCATCGTGTAAGTTTTAGTTTGCTTGCACCCAAAGGCGTAAAGCTGGAGGATGTTCGGTATGTGGATTCACATCCCATGGCGCTTTTACAGTGTAAAACCTTCTTGAATAAATTGGGAAAAATTCAATTGCGTGAACGTCCCGATACCGCTACAGCAGCGCGTGAATTAAGTATTGCGCAAAAAACCGATGTTGCAGCGATTGCACATGAAGGAGTGGCGCGAATGTACGGACTGGAAATTCTGGCAAGTGCCATTGAAACCGAGAAAAAAAATCTGACGCGTTTTGTGGTGGTGCGCAAAGAAATGGATGTGTATTCGGATGCTGATAAGATGTCCGTTTGCTTTCGTTTGCCTCACTACAAAGGAAAATTGGCAAAGGTTTTAACCGTTTTGGATCAGGCAGAGATCAATCTCACACGCATTCAATCGCTTCCGGTTCCGGGAGATCCGGGGAATTATTTTTTCTACCTCGATCTTGAATTTGATGGATCAGGAAAGCGTCCGGATGTACCTCATTTATTGCAAGAGTGTACTCAGGAATTAACTGTACTGGGCTGTTACCAAAAAGGAAAGAATCCACTGAACAACTAATATTCATCTGCTTTTTGTAAAAGGGAGTACGCAAATCGTATTTTTGCAAAAGGCGCTAAACATCAGAAATCATGAAGGTCAATTTAGATCTTATTCCATTGGAAAACTGGCTTCCGGGATTGCATCGTCCGCTTATCATTAGCGGTCCATGCAGCGCCGAATCGGAAGAACAGGTCTTACTTTCTGCGAAGGCCATTGCCGAAGGTGGAAGTGTACAAGTATTGCGCGCCGGAATTTGGAAACCTCGCACGCGTCCCGATTCTTTCGAAGGTTTGGGAGAAGTAGCACTTCCCTGGTTGAAAAAGGCTGCACGCGAAACGGGGCTGTATTGCGCAACCGAAGTAGCGAATGCCGCGCATGTCGAAGCGGCCTTAAAAGCAGGAATCGATATCTTATGGGTTGGGGCACGCTCAACGGTAAATCCTTTTTCCGTGCAGGAAATTGCAGATGCCTTGAAAGGCGTGGATATTCCGGTATTGGTGAAAAATCCGGTGAATCCTGATTTGCAATTGTGGGTGGGCGGACTGGAACGTATCAACCGTGCAGGGATACGAAAACTGGGTGCCATTCACCGAGGATTTTCTTCTTTCGAGAAAACACCATTTCGCAATGCGCCTATGTGGGAAATGGCGATTGAATTAAAAACGCTGATTCCTGAATTACCCGTGATTTGCGATCCGAGTCACATCTCCGGAAATCGCGAACTCATTCCATTGGTGGCACAAAAGGCGCTGGATTTGGACATGTGTGGCTTGATGATAGAATCGCACATTAATCCTTCCGTTGCTTTGTCCGATGCGCAACAACAACTCAAACCGGATGATTTACTGCGTTTGCTTCGCGAATTGACCTACCGTTCGGCTCAGGTGGATAATATTGCCATGCGCGACCAATTGTCGGTTCTGCGTGCGCAAATTGACAAACTCGATGAGGAGATCATTCACATGCTTGCATCACGGATGGACATTTCCGAAAAAATTGGAGAGTACAAGCGCGACAATAATGTAACGATTTTGCAAGTGAACCGTTGGGATGAAATCATTTCCAAACGCTCGCAATTGGGACAAGCACTTGGCCTTGGTGATGATTTCATCAAGTTATTACTTCAGATTATCCACAAAGAATCTATTCGAAGACAGACCGGTGTGATGAATGCGGAAAAACATGCACAGGAATAATGCACAAAAAAAAGGGACCAAATTTTTGGTCCCTTTTTTTTTCATTTAAATTCTTACTGTTCAGTAATTGAATAACGATAAGATTCCATAATGGGATTATGGAGTAATTTTTTACAAGCTTCGTCAACTTTCTTTTCGGCAGCGGATTTATCGGATGCTTCGATGTGCAGGGTAATATGTTTGCCAATGCGAACATTGGTAATTTCCTGAAGGTTCAGGTTTTTCATGCTGTTGGTTACCGCTTTTCCTTGTGGATCGAGAAGCGCATCGTGAGGCATCACGTCAATTTCGGCCTTGAATTTCATTTGTGTGAAAATAGATTGTTCAACAATGATAAAATGATGTACAAAGGTATGATAAATGGAGCACCTCCGTATTGAAATATTATCAACAGCAATAGGGAAAGGGCTAAAAATACAAAGCGGATTTCGTTGCCTTTCCAGCCGAATGATTTGAATTTTAAGGCAAACAATGGGATTTCCGAAACCAATAAAATTCCGAATACAAAAGAAATGGCTAACAAAATGTAAGGGTTGCTTCCAATGGTTGTTCCCCAAAAGAAAATCAAGGGATCAATCCCTCCGCCCATAAGCACCGCAGGGTCCAGGACGAATGCCCTGCAGAGGAGAATCGAAAGGATCAACAACGTGTTGGAAGGAGTGGCCAGTCCGATAAAGGAGTCGGTCTGTCGGGTATCGAGATTGAATTTTGCCAGGCGATAGGCCGACATCAATGGAATGAACATAGCAAGGAAAGGCAGCCATTGTGGATAATCCGATTGTTGCAGCGCTAAAGTTCCATCGGGGTTGAATTGATCCCACATCAAGGGAGCAGTGGCGCTAATCAGCATCTGATACATCATGATTCCGGGGGCAAGTCCGAAACTGACCATATCCGCCAGGGAATCCAATTCTTTGCCAAATGGTCCGGAAACCTTTAACAATCGGGCGGCAAATCCATCGAGGAAGTCAAGTACAGCCGCCAGAACAATAAGCAATGCCGCCAGGTACCAATAGCCTTGAAAGAGGGCAATGATAGCCAGGCTTCCGCAAAGCAGGTTACCCAGGGTAATGAGGTTGGGGATTTCAGCAATGATGCGCTTCATAGGTGCACAAAATAACGCTTTTCCTTACAATAATTTTGCATTGGAGCGGTTTATTGGGATGTCTCATTTTCTTATCTTTAACGTGATTATGAAATCCGGAAGATTTTTCCTCTCACTGCTTGCTGTACTGGGTGTTTCACCTGTTTTTGCGCAGGCTCCAAAATATTCCAATGAATTTTTATCCATTGGTATCGGTGCGCGTGCTTTGGGGATGTCCAATTCCGTCGTGGCTTCTGTCGACGATGCAACAGCTTCGTACTGGAATCCTGCAGGAATGTTGGGTATTCGAACCGATGCACAAATTGGTTTGATGCATGCCGAATATTTCGCAGGTATTGCCAAGTTCGATTATGGAGGATTTGCCAAACGCATCGATAGCAATGCAGTGTTTGGTGTTTCCATCATTCGTTTTGGGGTTGATGATATTCCGAATACGATCGATTTAATTGATCCATCAGGGAATATCGATTACGACCGTATTTCTACATTTTCTTCG
>JBIKKU010000239.1:0-5085 GCA_044360245.1 Flavobacteriales bacterium
GATTATTGGACCGATCATTTGAAAATAAAGAAGCAGTTCGACATCATGCAAAAACATCCTCAAGCTTCTTTTACTTTTCACGATGTGTCTGTATTAAAAGGAGAAAGATTACAAGATGACCATCTCAATGAACTGACACCACAAAAAGTTACAGGAGCATTTCTAGGCTCCGGCAATTGCATCAGGACTTGTTCAGTAATGTTCCGGAATATCTACAAAAATGGAATTCCGCCAATTTTGTATACTACAGCCGTAGGCGATTATGTTTTGCATTTACTCCATGCCGAGCAAGGATATGGTATTTACTCAAAAGAAAGAATGGCCGTTTACCGTATGCATGAAGGTGGAATTTGGAGCACTTATAAAGCAATGGAGCGAAGCAGAGATTGGATGTTTATGATCGATGAATTATTGCAGGTGGTTAAAGAACCTGTTCAAAGTAATTTGCGCAGACAACAGCTTGGAATTTGCGAAAAGCTAATCCGGTATTATGCTCAAGAGAAAGAAGAAAAATTTGTCAATGAATTAACTGCCAAGCTTGATACCATTCAAAATGCTATTGTTCCGGAGTATTTGTATGTCCCGAAAAACCGGAAAAAATCAATGCTATTTCGAATTTTCCAAAAACTTAAAAAGAAATTGGAATGAGCAAAGCAATTGTTGTTATTCCTGTATACAAACCCATGCTCAATGCCGAAGAAGAGAAATCCATTCGTCAAACCTTGGCGATTCTTGGAAAGCATGAGCTTTGTTTTGTAGCACCGGTTGGAGCAGCATTTTCTTATTTTGAAACTTTTGGTATTCGGGTAGAGTTTTTTAATCCCGATTTTTTTGATTCCATTGCAGGATACAATCGCTTGTTGCTATCGTTTGAATTTTTTAAGCGATTTGCCAGGTATTCGCACATGCTTATTTGTCAGACCGACGTTTGGGTATTTCGGGATGAATTGGAACATTGGATGCGCTTGCCTTATGATTATATTGGTTCACCCATAAGGGGTAAAGACGGAAACTGGATTCCAAATGGAGGAAATGGTGGGTTTTCCTTAAGGAACATTTCATCGGCAATGAGGGTCTTAAAAACCCGAAAAATCATTAGCAATCCCTCACAGGTGCTTCGTGAACACAGGAAATTTCACAATTGGTCAGGACTTTTCCTCCGTTCGCCAATTATCCTGGCGCGAATGTTCGGTTATCGCAACAATTCCCTAACTTTCGTTAAGGAATTCGGAAGCAACGAGGATGTGTTTTGGTCGCTTTACGCACCACTAATTGATTCTCGGTTTCGTGTTGCACCGTATGCAGAAGAAATTGCTTTCGGATTCGATCGTCATCCTGAAGTTTTGTTTGCGATGAATCATAACAAATTGCCTTTTGGATGTCATGCTTGGGAGAAAACGTATGCCACTTTTTGGAAGACATATTTGGATTAAAATCATGTTCTGCTTTGCAAGCCTCTTTTTTTCTTTGGAGGTTTGGTCGCAAAGTGTTTCTCCTTTTGTAATTAGTTCGGCTGCGGGGCAATCCACATCAGGCTCGGTTCAGTTGAATTCAAATCCCGGCGAACTCGTGGTAAGTACATTAAGTGCAGGTGGACTCTTGTTTACCCAAGGTTTTTTGCAACCGGAAATTTATACGGTTTCTGTTCCGGAAGAAACTCAAATTGCCATTTCGGTTTTTCCCAATCCTTTTACTGATTTCTTTACCATTGCATTGAATGGAATGCATCAGGGATTTTTCTTTCAGCTCACTGACTTAAGCGGAAAAATTATCAAAACTGAAACAATTCTTTCGAACAGTAATTCCACTTTTGTCGATTTACCCGAATTGTCTTCGGGTTATTATTTTCTTCAGCTAACACCGTTAAATCAAGGTCAGGTATTGCATTTTAAATTGGTGCACTTATGAAGCGGTGGTTGATTTTACTTTTTTTGAGTTTTGGCATTCTTCCTTTGCGTGCACAGCAGAACGATGGATTTTTTTACCAAGCTGTAATTCGCGATGCAGGCGGTTGGGCATTGTCCGGACAGCACGTCACACTTCGTTTTTCTTTTGTTCAAACGCAGTCACCTTTTGTTGTGTTTTGGCAGGAAGATCATGCACTGATTGCTGATCAACATGGTTTGGTAACTACGGTTATTGGAACAGGTGCTTCAACGGGATTGGGTGTACTTTCCGATTTTGATTCCATTCCATGGTTGGCCGAAGAAATAAAACTCCATATTGATTTTGATACTTCGGGTTCAGGTGTTTTTCAATCGCTTGGTGATGTTTCCCTATATGCGCAACCATACGCATTGCAGGCAGATACAGCGGCTTCTTTGGATCCGATTCCATTTATTGATGATTTGTCGTCAACAGATTTGGCAAATCCACAAAGTGGCGATTTATTAAAATATAACGGACTTCAATTTTTTCTCTCTCCCGATGTGATGCAAGATACCGTTGCATTTGCATGGAATTCTTCCTCAAGTTTCTTTGCCGATTCTTCTGATTATGTATGGAATTTTCCTTTGGATTCAGTTTCCTTAAGTTACTTGAATGATTCTGCTGCATTGGCATATCAATCAACATTTTCGGATTCGGTGTTTTTTGGATGGTTTTCCGATACTGCCAATTATGCATTGGAAACACAAGAACAGCGTTGGAGATTAAACGGGAATGATATCACAACGCAAGGTGTGCTCGGTACAAATGATTCGGTTGCAATAGTATTTAAATCTAATAGCAATGTCGTTTTGATGTTGCATCCTAATGGCTCCTTAACACAAGGAGTACTTGTATCTACAGCAGGATTTCGCCAACAGCCAACACAAGGTATTTTGATGCAAGGAAATTTTGCAAGCGGTACACATCCTTTTGCGTCGGGAGTTGCGATGGTTTGGTCGCCAACGCGAAGTGCTTTTCGGGCCGGACAAACAACAGGAACACAAGCGGATAGTTTGAACACAGGAACATATTCTTTGGCATTTGGTTACAACAATACAGTGGGTGATTATTGTTTTGCATCGGGATATGGCATTGATGCTTCAGGTGACAATGGTGTTTCTTTTGGTCGCATGAATAAGGCAACCGGAGTAGGTGTAGCAGGATCGGGTACTTCTTTTTCTATGGGCGATAGTTGTTTGGCTACCGGAATTCGAACGGTTTGTATTGGTCGTCACAACCGTTGTACCAATACCACCGGAGTTGCCATCGGGCACAAAGCAAATGCTCTTGGAAATGTTACTACTGCTCTCGGAACAACAGTTACTGCTCAAGGTAATTTTTCAACGGCGATAGGCGGAATGGTGAGTTCCGGCTCACGCCTAGGTGGTTTTATCTGGGGCGATGCAAGTGCAACTATAAATACTGTTCCGACAGCCAATTACATGTTTGTTGCCAGAGCCGATAGCGGATTTGTTTTTTACACCGATCCAAACAATACCATGGGAGTTTTATTGTACCCAGGTTCAGGAAGTTGGTCGAGCGTTAGTGATAGCACTAAAAAGAAAAATATTCAATTGCAGAATTCCGAAAACATGTT
This sequence comes from Flavobacteriales bacterium, assembly GCA_044360245.1. Classification (GTDB taxonomy): domain Bacteria; phylum Bacteroidota; class Bacteroidia; order Flavobacteriales_D; family UBA2798; genus UBA2798. The sequence continues at coordinate 3,527 of JBIKKU010000239.1, forward strand.
GCTTCTTTCAAGAAATGTTCCGGTTTATTATTGGTCCTACAAAACACAAAACGGAGTAGTGCATGTTGGTCCCATGGCACAAGATCTTTATCGCGTATATGGTTTTGGAGAAAATGAGACCAGTATTGTTTGTGCCGACATGGATGGAATAATTCTTATTTGTATTCAAGGAGTACAACAACGTATCGATTCATTTGAAACTAAATACCAATCCACGCAATTGCAGGAACGAACTACCGAACTGGAGCAAAAACAGGCCGGTCAGGAGGAACGTTTGCGAATGCTGGAAGAAAAACTCAATACCGAAAAAAAACAATGATGAAACATTTCATGATGTTGTGTCTGATTCTGTTTTCAGGAGCACTGTTTGCGCAGGGTGTTCCTCAAGGAATCAATTACCAAGGATTGCTGCGCAATTCTGGTGGAAGCTTGTTAGCTTCCCAGAACGTCAATTTGCGATTCACCATTTTGCAGGGAACTGTTAATGGCACGGCTGAATGGCAAGAAACCCAATCAACAAACACCAATGCGCAAGGTTTGTTTGTTGTAGTTATTGGTCAAGGACTCAACACCGGAGCCGGAACACAAGCATCTTTCTCAGACGTGAGTTGGGGCAATGGTGCACACTTTATTCGTGTTGAAGTCGATGTGACAGGAGGAAGTTCTTTTGTGGCCATTGATACCTTGGAATTCTTTTCTGTTCCTTATGCGCTCTACGCAAATAAAGCAGCAGCATTAATTCAGCCTCTTTCCATGAATGATTTATCGGATGTCGATACATCCGGAATTCTTCCCGGCCAAGTGCTCAAATGGAATGGTTCCATGTGGGTTCCTGCTTTTGAAATTGTTTCGGATACAGTATTGTTTGCTTATCAATCACAATCTGCTCAGCACGCAGATACTGCTGATGTTGCAACACATTTGATCAATGTTCCGGACACCGTTTTGTTTTCGCACCATGCAGATAGCTCCTTATTTGCAATCCATGCATTACATGCGGATAGCGCTTTGCATACTGCATATTCGGATACTGCTGATTTTGCCTGGAATTGCGGCAATGTGCAGCCTTCATGGTTGTTGGCAGGTAACAGTGGAACGAATGCAACAACACATTTTCTTGGTACTACAGATGCAACAGATCTTGTTTTTCGCACAAACAATTCCGAACGAATGCGTCTTACATCAACAGGTAGAATCGGAATTGGCACAAGTACTCCTGCAGCAGATTTACACATGGTATCCAATGCCGGATTTTTATCCGAAGGAACATTCGCGTCTGGAGCATCATTGCCTGTCACCGGAGCTGGTACGCGCTTGATATGGTATCCCAATAAAGCTGCATTCCGCGCCGGAACAGTATCTGCCAATGAGTGGGATTTAAGCAATATTGGAAACAATTCTTTTGCAGGTGGATTTAACAACATTGCCAAAGGCGATAATTCATTTGCCAGCGGACAACAAAACCAGGCACTTGGCACCAATTCCGCGGCTATTGGTTGGGGTAATATTGCTTCAGGATACAATAGTTTTGCTGTTGGTTCAGGTGGACAAGCATCAGG
>JBIKKU010000011.1:0-25107 GCA_044360245.1 Flavobacteriales bacterium
CGAAGGTTTTCAGCATGCGGTTTAAAGCAGTCAAGTCAAACAACACACTTTTTTTTCCGTTTGGACTCACTTGTACAACCTGATTGTTGTCAGTGGTATAAACCAAATTTCCTCGGTCGTCGCGAAAGGTTAGGTTTCGTAAGCTTTTGGGAGCCAGTGTAGTTCGGGTTTCGTTGATGGCTTCGTTGATCGTGAGGTTTTTCTGTGCCGTAGCAGATATGCCGGAAATCAGGAAAATCAGTAATAATACGCGCATCTTATGTTTTTTGACAAGATAATAATTCAATGGCAATGTGTATTTTTAGAGCATTGCTAAAACTAAAATCTTAGTTGATGATACGTCTTTGTTTGCTGGTGTTGATTTTTTTATCGGGAATGTCTGTTTCTGCGCAGGATTCACTTTTGTTGCGTGTGTTTTTTCCTTTTGGAGAAGCTGAAGGTGAGCAAGGCACGGATGCTGAGATTGACGCTCTCGCTGCTATATTCAAGGGAGATTTTAAGGGAAGATTACTCGTTGTAGGACATACCGATGATACCGGTGATTCTTTAGGAAACATGATGCTTTCCGATTTTCGGTCGAAATGGGTTGCAGCCCGATTGGTGCAACAGGGTGTTCCGGCAAGTAAAATTGTGATTGGTGTTTTTGGTGAAAATAAAGCGGTAGTAGCTACAAAAAGACCTGACCAATCGCATAACCGCAGAGTGGATGTATTGCTCGGACCGGAACTCTTTGCCGGCGCCATGCAGTCCAATTCCTTTCGTCCGGGAAACCGCGAACCTTTTGGTATTCTTGGAATTCAAGGCACACAAGTGTATGTACCCGCGTTTGCATTCATCAACAACGAGCGTATCGATGTGCGTGTGGATGATCTTTTGCCTACACGATTGCGCGAATGGGTGCATTGTCCATTACCTCTGATTTCTGACAAAGGCGAATGTCTTCGTATGGGTGGTGTGTTGCGCTTGTTTTTTCAGCAAGGCGAACAAGTCCTTGATTCTTTACAGAAAGAAGTTGATGTTTATGTGCCTGTGAAAACCGGAATGGAATTGCCCGAACTTTTCCGTTTCGAAAACAAGCGCTGGAAACGTTTGCCACAGCGACCGGAACATGTGCGCCTGGATGGTAAATTGTTTTTCCGTTTCCGCACAAAGCGAAGTGGCGCCTATTTGATTGCAGATGTTTTGGAATCGTGCATGAATTCGGGCGATTTGGTTACCATTCGTTTGAAGGGAGTGCAGGTGGATTCTTTGGCTTTGTTGTATGATTTCAATCCGGTGCACTATTATGTTCCGCTTCAAAAAAGCAGTAGCAAATCTTGGTTTTCCAAAGAAATCTTACCCGGTTACGACCCTTTGCTGGTGGTTTATTTCAGGCAAAACGGAGTAAATCTTGTGGCCCTGGTTCCCTACGAGCAATTGAAAGAAGGCAAAAACAACGGCATCCGAATGCTCCGAAAAGCAGATCTTGAGGCAGGAGTTCCCCAGAAAAAATGTGCCGGGTAATCTTGCTTTTCTCTACTTTTGTCCATGCGCTTTTTTGCTTTTCTCTGCTTTCTTCTCGTGCTGCATTCCTGCGACATTAAAGGAAGAAGACCTATTTCACCTTCGGCTCCCCCCAAAGAAGATGTTTCCAAGACCATTCAAGGAATTAATATTTCACTGAAGACCGATGCATTGGAATCGGAAATGTTGCAATGGTTGTATCAAGGCGATTCTATTCTGCCAAATGGCGAAGTGCTTTGGTATCCGGATATGGAAGCAGCTACGATGACAGGCATTACCGAAAACACCCACTTGCGCGCAAGCATTGATTCCGTGTTTCAGGCGGAAGATGGAACAGGCAAAACCGTAACGGTTGTTATTATCGAAAACAAAGTATTTGAAAACGGATTGGCAGTGGATTGTCATGCTTGTCCTGCCTATTTAGGCATTGCCGTTTTTGAAGCAAAAGAAGAACAGTTTCAGCTTTTGCGTTTCCGAAAAATGTTGATGCCTTTCGGTAATTGGGGAGGCTTTCAGGGCTATCGGATTTTACATGCCGGACCCGAAACCGATGTGTTGGTATTGCAACCCGGATTCAGCAATATGGGTCAAACCAACGGACAAGAAGTATGGTTAGATTTTGTCCATTTTTCAGAAATACTTCAGTACGAAAGTATTGACAAGTCGGAAAGCTTTGATCCGAAAGGAAATTCAGGAGGATTGAGTATGAATTCCGAAGTGCTTTTGCATGGAAGCGCATCTTTAAAATTTTATGACGTTACCATTGAGCAGCGCATTATTTACGCAGCAGATTCTTTGCGAAATACAAATTATCGCGAAGAAGTGAGACGTATGGATTTTCGTTATGATGCTCTGCGTTCCATGTATGTTCCTATTTTGAATCCATGATCGATTTAGTCGTCATTGGTGGTGGAGCTGCCGGTTTTTTTGGTGCGATCAATGCTGCTGAAAAACATCCCGGTCTTCAGGTGGTATTGTTGGAAAAAGGCAAGCAATTGTTGGGCAAAGTAAAAGTTTCCGGAGGCGGAAGATGCAATGTTACCCACGCTTGTTTTGAACCCGAAGAATTGATTCGCTATTATCCGAGGGGTGGACAAGAATTGCTCGGTCCGTTTCACCGTTTCATGACTTACGATACCATTGCCTGGTTCCAATCAAGAGGTGTTGCTTTAAAGACGGAAGCAGACAACCGCATGTTTCCGGAGAGCAATGTTTCGCAAACCATCATCGATTGTTTTTTAAAAGAAGCACAAAAACACGGTGTAAAGATTTATACCGAATGCGGATTGCGTCAGTTTGAACGTGAAAACGATCATTGGAAAGTACAAACCGAACATGAAACTTTTTTGACCAAAAAAATATTGTTTGCTTGTGGGAGCAGTCCACAGATTTGGGAACTGTTCAAATCAAAAGGCCACCATATCGAAGCACCCGTTCCTTCTCTGTTCACTTTCAACATTAGCGATGCACGCATACAGGGCTTACCGGGATTAAGTGTTCCGTATGTCACCGTAAGCATTAAAGACAGCTCACTTGAAGCAGATGGTCCCTTGCTGATTACCCATTGGGGATTAAGCGGTCCGGGGATTCTTCGGCTTTCTGCATTTGGTGCGCGTTACCTTGCCGACTGTGATTATCGTTTTGTGCTGTGCATCAATTTTTCGGGATTACCCTTCAAAGAAACCTTGGCAGCCTTAAAACTTTTGCGTGATGCAGAAGGAAAAAAACTTTGTGGTTCTACACCTCAATACCAATTGCCATCGCGTTGGTGGAAGAGCATTACCGATCATCTTGGAATTACGGATATCAAATGGGCCTCCTTGTCGAATCTTCAACTCGAAGGATTGGCGAAAGAACTTTCTGTCGCTGAATTTGAAGTGACCGGTAAAAGCACCTTTAAAGATGAATTTGTGACTTGCGGAGGAATTCGTTTAGCTGAGGTAAACATGAAAACCATGCAAAGCCGCATTTTGCCTGATGTTTATTTTGCAGGGGAAATGCTCGATATCGATGCTATCACCGGTGGATTTAATTTTCAGGCAGCCTGGACGACTTCTTTTATTGCTTCGGATTTGCAGTAATCTTTATGCTCATGAGCAATCAACTAAGACTTTAGTTGAAAAAAATCAATGTGTTTTAAACAATCTTCTTTTGATGCGGCTTAAACTTTGTGGAGCGATACCCAAATAGGTAGCAATATCTTTATTGGGAAGTTTTTTCACAAGGGTGGCATTGTTTTCTATCAGCGATAAGTAACGTTCTTCTGCCGATTGTAAAAGAAAGGATTCTACCCTGCGCCGCATGTCTAAAAATGCTCCTTCGGAGAAAAGGGTTTCCAGTCGCATTAAATGAGGATGCTTGAGGTAAAGGGCATTGATTTCGGCTTTGGTGAGTGCAATGACTTGAGTTTTGTCCAGTGCTACAAAGCTCAATGGCGTCGCCTTTCCGTTGAGGTAACTTTGGAAATCCGTTGCAATTCCGCCGGGGAAATAGAAATTCCAGGTGATTTCTTCGCCGTCTTTCATCAGAAAAGAACGAGCTGCTCCTTTTACCACGAAATACATGGTAGTGCTGGGTTTTCCGGATTCATGCAATACCTGACCTTTTTTGAAATCGAGCAATTTCATGCGTTTTTCCAATAGATCCCAATCTTCATCGTTAAGATCTATCTGGCGCTGCAGGTGGTTTCGAAACGCTTTAATCATACTCAAAAATGATAAAATTCCGGCAACTCTAAACCTTGTCATGCTGCTGTTTTAACAACCTTTCGGTGAAAATTTCCGTTTGATGCATTCAGTCCGGGGTGTGCCTTGGCCTAAATTGCGGGGAAATGGAAGCGTTGCAGGAAAAGAAAAGCGGAAAATGGAAATGGTTGTACCGTACCTGGAGGGTTGTGCGGTTTTTGTCGCTTAGCCTGATAACGCTTGTCCTGCTCTTGATTTTACTTGTTTTTCTTTTTGAAGATAAAATCAAACGCTATGCGGTTGAGCAATTCAACAAAAACCTGACTACCCGTGTTGAGGTGGAGTCCATCGACTTGAGTTTGTTTGCGAAGTTTCCTTATGCCTCGTTGGAATTCACCAACATCCTCATCAAAGATCCGGAAGGCACAGCTCGATTTAGGGATACGCTTTTGCAGGCAGATAAACTATATCTGGAGTTTTCGATATGGGACATGATTGCAGGCAATTATGATGTTACGCGCATTGAAATTGAACATGCCGATGCTCGAGTGTTTGTAGATAAAAACGGCAAAGAGAATTACGACATCTGGAAAGATGACGGAACGGAGGGAGATGGAAAATTTGATTTTGAATTGGAGAAGGTCATTTTGCATGATTCGCGTTTGTCTTACGTAGATAAACGATCCGGGCAAGACCATACCATAGATGCGGAAGAGTTTTTTCTCTCCGGAAAATTCACGGAATCGGTGTTTGATTTGCAAACCGGTTTCACAGGACGCATCGATCATATCACATCCAACAATATTTCCTTGATACGCGACAAGGCTGCGAGCATGGATATCGTCTTGAAAGTGGACCAGCAACAAGATCAGCTTTCTTTTCAAACCGGTTTATTGAGTATCGGAAAAATGAATTTTGATGTCGGCGGAAAAATCATGAACAACGACAGTTGCCATTTGAATTTCAAAGGTCGCGACATCGACATCAAATCTTTATTGGCCACTTTTCCTTCCTTGCTTGGTGAGGATTTGGAACAATACCAGACCTCGGGAAAACTCGAATTCACGGCTTCTTTGGACGGTCCGTTTGATGCATTAGATATCCGTTCGGATTTCGACATTGGCAATGCGCGTTTGAGTGAACGCAAGAGTGGAGTTACTCTGGAGAACCTCAATTTCAAAGGAAATTTCAGAAGCAAAAGAGGAACAGGAAATGAAGTGTTGACGATTGATGCCTTAAATGGAAAATTTCGTGATGGCACTTTTTCGGGCAATTTGAAATTGCAAGGACTCACAGCACCCAAAATTGAAGCCCGATTGAAAGGCCATTTTAATCTCCTTACCCTGCAGCAGTTTTTCAGGTTTAAAGAAGTTAAAGAAGCAAAAGGAAATTTGAATCTTCAAGCCAATGTCAATGGTCAGTTTCTTTTTCATGAAGAAAGCGAATCATGGAGTATGGATATTTCCAAAGCATCGGGTATGGCTGAAGTTCAGGGTCTCACGATGCACATGACCGATCAGCACAATGCTTACCGTGACTTCAACGGGAAATTTGTGTTGAGCAACAACAATGCTGTGGTGGAAGACCTCACCGGAAACATCGGAAAATCGGATATCGCTTTGAGTGGCGTATTGCAAAACCTTTTGCCTTATGTCTTATTGAAAGAACAAAAACTGAACATCCTGGCCAATTTCCGTTCCAAAGAAATGGACCTTGACGATCTTTTTGCCTTGGATGCTAATCCCACAAATCCTCAAGAAAAAAGCGCTTCCAGTGAGATTCGTTTTCCTTCCGATATCAATTTTAACCTCGATGCCAGTGTAGAAAAAATAAAGTACAGCACGTTTAAAGCATCGCGCATTGCAGGTAATTTTAAGTTGATTGATAAAGTCTTTCAAGCCAATAACCTGAGCATGGTCTTTGCACACGGCTTATGCACCGGTGACCTCGAAATTGACGGCACCAACAATGAAACCTTTGCGGTGAGTTCGAATGTGAACATTGATGAAATGGATATTTCCGAATTGTTTGTGTTGTTCAAAGATTTCGGGCAAGACATCATTCGTCCGGAACACCTCAAGGGCATTCTCACTGCTCGCGTTGCTTTTGGTATGGCCATGGATAAGTATTTGAAAGTCGACCAAGATAAAATCGTAAGCAATATCCAACTGAAGCTTATCAACGGAGAGCTTAAGAACTTGAAACAGCTTACTGACATCGCCGATTACATGCGCACGGATAAAAAAATCAAAGCTGCGCTGAAGGAGAACATCGATGATTTGGAAAAAAGATTGCGTCACATCAAGTTCTCAGAAATCACCAACACCATTTTCATCCGCAACGGAAAAATTGAAATTCCCGATATGGATGTGCTGACATCTGCTTTAAACATCAACCTCTGGGCCACGCATGGTTTCGACAATACCATCGATTACCACCTCAATTTCCGTTACCTGGAACTTAAAGCACAAAACAATGAAACCGAATACGGCACCATCATCGACGACGGTTTAGGTTACCGCATTTACATCCACATGTTCGGAAACATCGACAATCCGAAATTTGAAAGCGATACCGAAGAACGCAAAAAGGACCGTAAGGCATACAACGAAGCGGAGAAAGAAAACATGAAAGCGATTCTTCAAAAAGAATTTGGCTTGTTTAAAAAAGACACTACACTTAAAGTCAAAGAAACACCTGAACAGGAAGTAAAATTCCTGATGGAATGGGACAATGGATCTTCTACAACACCTACAGATTCTGAAAAAGCCAAGGAAGAGGACAAACAGAAAAAAGAAGAAGAACGCAAGAAAAAAGAGAAAGAGCGCATGGAGCGCATGAAGAAAAAACTTGGCGTAGAGGAAGAAAAATCAGGAACCGGATTCGAAGTGGAATAATCTCAGTTTCTTATTTTCATTTCACCGCCTTCATTTTCTCCAGCATTTTGGAATCGTTGAAACGATCGTAGCGGTCATCCTGATTTTTGAATTCGGTTTCTTCGAGGTAAGACCAAAATTCTTTGGCAATGGGCTTGGTGTATTTATTGCCTTTTTTCACCAAAAGCTGAATGGCTTTTTTGTTTTCTTCAAACATCATCCCGGTGGAATAATCGAATGCCGGCGTATTGTCGAGGCCGGAGAACACACAATACAATTCCCAACTTAATCGGGAAAGCATTGATTCGCGGAAAAAGAAATTGCCCATGAGGATAATTTCTTCCATACGCAAACAGCGCTTTGCAATTTGTTCAGGATTTATGCTTAATCCGGCATCGTAGGAAATCTTGGAATCGTTTTCGCTCCAGAACTTGGAATAGGCATGCATTTGTTGACCCAATATTCCTCCAATGCGTTCGTGTAGAATTTTGTAATCGATGGTAAAAAAGAATTCTCCTTCTTCATTGTCGATCGCATAACCCATAGCGGCATATTTCTCTTTGATCTCTTTTTTCGGACCGTAATAAGTAGTATCCATGTCCTCGGAAGTGAAATCAGGAAACTCACTACCTGCAATGGTTTCCATGCGATTCACTACAGTGAAATATACAGAATCGGCGCTTGCGGTGTCGAGCAGGTTTAGCATTTCGTTGTGTTGGTCCAGACATGCAAAAGGTCCATCCATGCTCATGGTTTTTTCCAAACATTGAATCAATTCGGTTGCGTAAGTTTTTTCTGTGGTTGCTGTCGCCGTGGAATCGTTTGCCTTGGTTTCGTTCTTTTTTTCTTCAGCTCCGCAAGCAATCAAAAGCAGACTAGCAGCAATCAAGATGGAATTTTTCATGGCACAATTTTAAACTAAACTACGATACCCCTTTAAAAAAACAAAGCGGACCTTGCCGATCCGCTTTGCTGCTCAACCTGTGTTCCCGAGAAGGGTCAGTTTTTCAGGAACCGCTGAGTTGAGACAGAACCATCTTTAAAGACCACGCGAACGAAATAAATTCCTGTATTCAAATCGCCAATGTAAATGGATTTGGAAGCGTTGAATTGTTGTTCGGATTGAATCACTTTTCCGTCCACCGAAATGATTTCTGCATGTTGCATTTCTGCGTCGGTATGCAAACGAATGTTCTCTTCTGCCGGATTTGGAAATACATGTAAGCTGTGTTTTTCCAGTTCAGAAACTCCAATCGTGTTCGTTATGTTAACAATCAAGGCTGATTGGCAACCAATGGAATCGGTAATTACCAAAGAATAATTTCCTGCTGCAAGATTGCTTACCATTCCGTTTTCGGAAGTGGAGGCTTGTACATCCATGTGTTTTCCATTTCCGAAACAAGGGTCGCCAAATATGCCATTGTTGGCATTTATGGTAGCGGTAGCATTACCCAAAAGGCTGTCTTCTACAACATTCATGGAGTTTGCGGCATTGCATTGTGTGTAATAAAAATTTCCGCAAGTCCCTTGAGAATTACCATAGGAAGCAAAGTTCACAGAAGTAAAGGTTTGGTTTGCGGGCGCATTTATGGTAAAAGAGCCGCCTTCATACGTGTAGCCACAAACACTGGATGAGGCTAGATTGGCGCTTGGTCCGCCGTTAACGGTGTAAGTGTAAGGAGCAAATCCGCCATTGGGCACAAAGGAGATTGTTCCATCACTTCCTGAACTTGGTGTAGTTGCCAAAAGAAGTGCGGAAAAATTCTGACACAATGGTTCTTCTGCGTTGTATAAAGTTCCAACTTCTGTTGCGCTTAAGGCACGGTTGTAAATGCTGATGTCATCTAGCGCTCCCGAAAAAAAACGATTCGGTGAAGCTCCGGAACCATTGGCATCGTTGTACTGCGCCCCAAAGCTAAGACTTGTAGTTGCGGTGCAGGCGTTGATAGAAGTAGATAATGTTGCTGTATAGATTTCTGTTCCGTTGGCATAGATTTTTTGCAAACCTGTTGCGACTTCGTAGGTGCAAACAATATGTGTCCATGTTCCCACCTGAAGTGTAGAAGGAGATGTTAATCCCACAGCGTTTACGGTTCTTGTTCCCACAGTCACTCCGTCGTTGTTTTGCCAGGCACCATATTGCTCGTTGGTAGATCCATTCCATTTGGTAACCATTGCTGCTAATCCTCCCGTGCTTACAACATCGGGATTTACCCAGAATGCAATGGAATACTCACCCATTTGGTCTAGATCTATGGCTGAAGTATGTGGAACCACGATATAACTTGATCCATCGAAATAATAAGCGCAATTGGCTCTTCCGAAACGGTCTGTGGCTAAAGTTGCTCCGGTATTGGTAGCGGTTGTGTTTCCGGTTTTGTCGAGCAATGACCCGAAGGTAAATTCATAACGGGCGGCAAGTCCGTTGGTGACTTGTGCATGAGAACCCAGGCTCATAAAACCAAGTGCAAGTAGAGGTAAAAGTTTTTTCATGGTGGTTATTTTCTTCAAATCAAGCGGGATTTGATGGGTTATGGTCATGTGCATTCACGAACGGTTGCATTGAGTTCATGAATTGCAGTTTTTTTTGTTTTGAGTCATTGTGGCCTGGTTTTTGGACTTTTCCTTATCTTCCAAAAAACCCCAAACATGAAAACCCTCTTTTTTACTTTGACAGCGCTTTGCGGATTCGCATTGTTTTCTTTTAAACCCCTGAGCGCACCTTATCAACTTCCTGCCAGCTGGACCAAATCTTTAACCATTACGGTTTACTCAGGTGGTGGAATGGTGAACGCCAGTGAAAAGGCATTCTTCAGTATGGATTCATGTTATTATGTTTCTACCGTGCGAGGAATTGAGAAAAAAGTAAGCTTTACCATGGGGGCCAAACAACCCGGATTAATTCTTAAAAAGCTAAAGGAGCTTGACATTTGTTCTATCGAAGGCGCTCCAACACCGGGTGTTATCTACGATAAGCCAACCAAATCCATTGTGCTTTCCGAAATGAATGCTGTAAAGTTATCTCTTGAAGAAAGTGCAACTTTTGAAATTAAAAAATTGGGAAAAGCGCGTTTCCAACAGGCTTTTGATTATCTGATGGAGATTGGCAGAGCCAAGGCGAAATAATCAAACTAGCGCGTTTCTTTTTAGCTTTGGACCATGAATCAGTTTGAAGCTATCAAAACCCTATTGGAGGAACATCCTCCGGCATTTAAGGTCAATGCCGAGAATCTTTCTTCTACTTTTCTTTTTCGCTTTGCTGACTTTGTTTTGAATCATTGTCAATTGGTGTGTTTTCGTCAGAAATACCGCATCGTGGAGGCTGAGTTGTACATCAATCAGCCCGGACATGAAGACCCCTATACTTATGGTCATGATGGATTGAAAGCAGGTAATGCCTTGTCGACCCCCGGCAATTGGTTTATTCACGGCGGCGGTCTCGATTTAACTTTTGGCGAGCCCGGAAAATACCGCGGAATGTTGATTCGCAGCATTGCCTCTTTGGATGGAAAGGAAGTGGTATGCGGCGCATGGAGTACCAAAGAACGTTTGCTCGAAGTGTCCAACAATCAATTGCAAAAAAACTTGCGTTTGGAATTGGCAGAACTGAGCGAAGAAAAAATCCTGTTTGGACAAAGGGTGAACCTAGCGCTAAACCAAGACAAACGTTTTCGCGATATTCCTTATCGTTTTATTGTTGAAACAGCGTTGAAATTTGACATATCCGACCATGAAGTTTTTGTTCCTACATCCAAGAAATTAGGTATCAACTAAAAGCTTAGTTGAATGAATCCTCCAATTGCAGTTGTTGCCGGTGCTATTTTGTTCGAGAACAAATACCTCATTGCGCGTCGGCGTGAGGGGAAAGCTATGGCAGGGTTTTGGGAGTTTCCGGGAGGAAAAATCGAGCAGGGGGAATCGCCTTATGATGCTTTGGAGCGTGAGATATTGGAAGAGTTAGGGATAAAAATCCATGCTACTAAAGTAATTGGAACCAATCTTCATCATTATCCGGCTTTTTCGGTTGAACTGATTTTAGTGCAAGCACATTTTGTTTCCGGAGAAATCCGATTGAGCGATCACGATGCTTTTGTCTGGGTTGATCCAAAGGATTTTCAGCATTATGTTTTCGCCGATGCGGATGTTCCATTCATTTCTTTGTTATGCCAAAATTGATTGTTATTCTGTGCAGCTTCATGTTTCTTTTTGCGATGAAAGCAAAGGAACCCCGTAAATATGTAAAGCCCGATTGGCAGAAATACAAATTGCGCGGCGCCGTTAAATCGGTTCGTGAAACTGCTTATGATTTAACGTGCGATACTTGTGCTGTTATGTCCAAAGGAAAGATCTCACAGCATTGGGAAGGCCTCAATTCCTATTATGAGTTCAATCCTTATGGCGTCTTGTTGTTGGAGGAGAAATTCAATCACCAAAAGCAAATTACCGAACGAAAGAAAATACTGCTGGATGCTGCACATGTGCCATTTGTAAAAATCCACAGTGTTTTTTTGAATGGAAAACCGGTGCGCCAGGATTCTGCTTTTTTGAGTTATTCTGCATTGGGAAATTTATTGCTCGTGCAAAGTAAACTCCCCAATGGGAAACGGAAAGATTTGGAAGTGTATCGCTACGACGATAAAGGAAGATTGATGTTTCGAAAAGATGCCTTGCTCGAATGCAATTATGGACGTTATGATTCTTTGGTGACCGAAATGTGCCTTTCATCCGGAAAGCCTTATTCTACTGCCGAATACCATGCCAACGGAACATTGAAATTTCGCATGGAATACAGTCCAGAAGGAGCGGTCATCACCAAACGTTATACCAGTGGAACTTCATCTCTCGATAGTACTTTTGCGCCTGATGGTCGTTTAAGTGGTGTGCGCATGACACGCTACAATACCCAAGGCGACTTGGAATTTGAATCCTTTAACGGCGGTTCGGTTGAAAGTTTTTTCAAACATGAATACCGCTACACCTATGATAAAAAGGGCAATTGGATTTCCATGCTTGTGTTGTTTAACAAACGCGGAAAATACTTGATTGAACGGAAAATCAATTATTACTGATCGGAGTAAACAGGAAAGTGCACGATGACTTTTGTGCCTGCAGCTTCACCGTTTTCGAAGAGATCTACAATTTCCGATCGGTATTCGCGGGATGTGTATTCATTCAACAATGAGATACGTTGCTCGATGGCTTTGGAAGCGAAAGAATGGTGTTTACGTTGACGGATCTCTTCTGCGCGTTTTCTTCCAACACCATTATCCGTAATGTTACAAACCAAATGTTCTTTCATGACAAACTCAATGTCCAATTTCTTTTCTCCTTTTTTATGGAACAATCCATGTTTCATGGCATTTTCAACAAAGGGCTGCAGAATCATTGGAGGAACATCAACGGACTCCGTATCGTGAATATTTTCGCAGCGAATGGTGTAAATAAATTCATCCCCAAAGCGAAGTTTTTCCAATTCCAAATACAAGGAAAGAATATCTATTTCTTCTTGAAGCGTGATATTTTCTTTACCCGATACATCTAGCACTTTGCGCATGAGTGTAGAGAAACGGACGAGGTATTTGTTGGAGTTGACGTGATCGTTTGCCAGAATGAGATCCTGAATGGAGTTCAGCGCATTGTACATGAAATGCGGATTCATCTGGGCTTTGAGCGCAGTAAGTTGTGAAGCAATCATTTTTTTCTCAAGGCTGTTTTTCCGTTGCAGCCTGCGAATGCGTAATTGAAAGAAAAGCGCAACAAAACCACCGATACAGAGAACGATCAAAATGTAAAACCACCATTTCATCCAAAACGGACTGTTCACTGTAAATGGTATGCGAACAATTCGGCTTTCGGTTTTGCTTTCATTGATGGCTTTAATTTCAAAAACATATTCTCCATTCGGCAATGATGGAAATAGCGCTGTGGTTTGTTCAGCCGAGACCTGTGTCCAATTGGTGTCCAGACCAATTAATCGGTAGGCATATTGCATGGCTTTTCCACTGGTGTATGAAAATCCGATGTATGCAATCCGAAGGTTGGCAAAATCATAAGGCAGAACGATTTTTTCGGAAAGCTTAAAATGCGATTTGTCGGTGTAAACCGATTTTATAATTATTCCCGGCGGGTTATGGTTCACGAAACTGGTGGAATCCGGAACCATGATGATTGCTTTTTTCGTGAGCAATACAGCATTTTGTTTGTAATGCGAAATGAAAGAAATTTCAGATGGACGAATTCCTCCGTTAATGGTCATTAGCAAGACTTTTCCGCTTTGTTTTTCAATGGTAAATAGTTCTTTTTCCGTGGACACCCATAAACGCTGATCTGCGCTTGTAAATTGATTAATGGTTTTCCCGTCCAACCAAGTGTGCTTAATTTTTCCGTTTTGAATTTCGATCAATCCTCGGTTATAAGTGGCCAAAAATAGCGATGAGTCTTCCGAGAAAAAGTGTTTCACGTCGAGGCCTTTACCATATTCCGGCTCATGCAATTTCCCGGAAGAATCAATGTAGGCCAGTCCATCCGACTGACTGAAAAATAAATTTCTGTTGAAGGGTTCAAGACCTATGCCTTTCACATTGCATTGCAGCAAAGTGTCGAATACCAATTCCTGTTTTTGTATCAGGTTTTTCATTGGTGCGCGAAACAAGTATTTGTGATCTGTTGCCCACAGGTATTGGTTATCGCACTCCAAATCGGTTATTGCCCCGTAATTTTCGAAGTGTTTGTGGAATTTTCCGGTATAGTCGAATAGACTAATCATGCCTTGAGCTGCAATACAGGTATCGCCATTTACCTTGATATCGCTGACTTCCATCAAACTTTTCCCCCATTCGGGAGAGATGTAATTTAGGCTGGGAATTCCGGGGGTGTACCTGAAAATATTTCCGTTGGCATCGCCCCCAATCAATTCATTCCCGACCAATGGCAATAAAATTTTCACCTCTTCTTGATAAGGTTTTAGACCACGGATTTCAAACATAAACACGTTCTCGTTGGGAACAACCAATAATCCTTTGGCGGGATCTGCAAACCACAAGGCGCCTTCCCGGTCTTCGAGCATGCAGGAAATTTTGTTCTGAAAAAAGAAAATATGTTCAGGAGAAGTAAAGGCCCTGATGTCCCAAATGCAAATTGCCCCATAAGAGCTTATTATCCACAACCTTTTTTTACGGTCTGTACGGTAGTCATAGTTGACAATGCGTAATGGATTGATGTAGTGGAATACATTTTTTAGTTTATGCTGACTCAAATCCACCCAAAAAATATTTCCATCGATGAGTGGGTATTCATCTCCTAAAACCAAAAACAATTTTTTGTCCATGATGAACAAAGAGCGTTCAAAATGCTTTTTGCCTCTTGATTTTTCGGGATAGGGAATACTTGAATAAGCTCGGGTTTTTAAATCAACCACAAAAAGCCCTTTACCGTTGGCTTCAATGAGGAGTGATTGTTTGTAGCGAATGCATTTTAAATCACTTAAATCTTCGGACTGAAGGAAGGGAAGCGGAATGCTTGTACCAAGTGTTCCGGAGGGACTAATCCAACTCATTTTTCCCGCTTCAAACAACCATAATCCCGGACCATCGAAAAAGCAAAACCGAAATTGATCGGACGGTCCTTGGTATTGAAAAACAAGTAAAAGACTATCCTCTAATACCCGAAATAATTGTCCCTTGTTGTTGGCGCACCAGAGGTTTTTTTCGCTGTCGTATTCCAAAAGCGACATGCTCCTGACGTGTAAATCAGGATGTGTAATGGGTTCAAAGTTTTGGCCATCGTAGCGGTACAATCCTGCCTCAGTGGCGAGATAGATGTAGCCTGTTTCGTCCTGAACCATGTGGTTGATCTCCAGCGTAGGCAAACCGTTTTCATATCCAATGGTATAGTTATAGGGCATTAAATTTCCATGCGCGGAGAATGCGCAAAGCAGGACTGCGAAAAACAAAAGAAATTTCATGCGGAAGCAATTTAGCAATTACTGCGCATGTGTTGGATCAAAACCTTATTTGCGTTTTGCCCAAATGAGCATTCCTTCTTTGAAATTCCCGTTGTACGAAATGCGGAAGGGTAAATCGCCATAACCTTTGGAGGCCTCCAAATCTTTGCGGAGTTGTGGCTGCAAGCACCAGCTCAGGTCATCGATGACTTTCGTGTAAGTTCCGTACAAATCAACTTTGAGCGAAGCATCTTCGAGGAAATATTTGTAAGGTACGCCGGTGTCGTCTTGTAAGATGCGGTCGGAGTTCAGCACGAGTTTGCGCATGATGGAGAAGGGTGTGTTTTGAAGCACACAAGAAGCCGATTTCATATAAGCAACACGTGGACCAAAACCATTGACAAAGCTTTCGAATTCGGTGTGTTTGCTCAGGTATTCATCCGAGGCATTCAGTTTGAAATAATAGGCATCGCGCAATTGTGTTTCGTCGGGCGAAAGGAATTCGATTTTCACGGCACGTAAACGATCTTCTTTACTGTTGTAATTTTTATCAATGCGTTGTTCTTTACCCGTTGTATCAATGATGACATCATACACATCCACAATTTTGTGGTTGGTTCTGGCCATCATATAAAGCATCATGTGCAACATGCCGTTGAGGTGTGCTCTGGTAAAATCAGAACTCATGTGAGAAGTCACAAAATACCCGCGGCTGTTGAGGTATTTCATACTCTGACGAACACCTCCGAGGTATTTTTGAATTTCAGGATCTTTGAGTTCACGGAAATCCACCATGCTTCCTCTTGGTTCAAGACCTAACATCACATAATGATCTGCATTCGGAAAGAACGTATTTCCAAAGAGAAAATCAGGGCCGGATAATGGATAAAAACACAAAACCGAATCGCGATCGTCTCCGATGTTTTTTTCCTTGCACCATTTCTGCACCGGATTGATCATGGAGTCAACCGTTGTTTTCCATGAACCATCCGTGAAATCGACGTGTTCTTTGTAGTAATCGCGCGACTGAATATCGTTGAGGTAATGCGTGGTTGGCATTCCTGCAATAAAGCGGGAGCTTTCGGTAAGGAGGGTGTCGTATGGAAGTTTTTTGACCTCGGCTTTAACCGTGTTTTCCGTTGTTTTGGTGCTATCGGAAGGGTTTCCTTTGCCGTTCTCTTTTTGTTCTGCGGCGCATGACCACAACAATGCTGACAATGCCAGCAGGCTTAATTTTTTCATAAATGTGTTCAGGCCCCAAATATAGGAGCATTTTTACCTAAAAGCAGAAAGATTGATTATTCGCTATTTGTCTTTGAACAAATAAACTAATAGATCGTGTATCCTTTTTCTTTGGTGCCGTCTTTTAAAATTTCTGATTGCTTAATCATGAAATGACGAAAAACCGTTTGAGTATCGATTTCAGGACTGTCCATGTCCTCATCAGAGAGGCTAAACAATCGAACATGGTAATTTAAATTTTCTTGCAGTTCAAGGCTAATTGAACTACAGCCATATGCCGGAGGATCTCCGCCTGCTTCCTCCATGGCAACCAAAATGGATTCTCCAAGCTTATTTCCATACACAACGGTCATAAAAACATAGGTGCCTCTTGACCAGGGGCAAGCTTCGTAAGACATGTAATCGATGCCGTAAAAAAACAAAAGGGTACTGTCGTTGGCTTGCATGTGGAATAGAGCATAAGCCTTTGAATCTTTAATCATTCCCAAATCCAAAGTTTCTAAATAGCTTGTGTAGCCTCCGGCTTGTTTTATTGAATCAATCATGAGATAGGAATTGATTACCCAGTCCGATTGCGGATAATCAAGAGATCCAATTTTTTTTGGAGCATTTTTATTTAGGTATTTGAAATCTTTCGATGGCAAAGAATCTCCTTCGGTGGTTTTCGATACCGTGATAGAATCCAGCACCAATGGCCAGGTGTCTTTGCGTGGAAATTTCGACAATAGTGAATCGACTTCAGCAGGAAAATCCACTGCTACGGAATCTTTCGCGCTAGTATCTGTTGCGGGTGTTTCTTGTTTTTGTTCGCCTCCGCCGCAAGAACTGAGCAGGAGTGTAAGCGTGCAGCATGTTAGAATAAAAAACTTCATGAAGTACTGATTTGCTGCAAGATAGTGAATGCAATCATTCTTTGGGGGTTTGCCTGTCTTTTTGCACTTTTGCATATCCTATTTCATTCCTATGTCTGAATCACGCATCAATTCCGGTAACGCTCCCAAACCTGTTGGACTTTATCCGCATGCCCGTCGCGTTGGAAACCTTCTTTTCCTCAGTGGTGTTGGTCCGCGCGTTGCCAACTCCAATGCCAACGACAGTGAAGTTCCGGGATTGAAACTGGACCACAACGGAAATTTTGTTGAGTTTGATTTTGAAGCGCAAGTGCACTCGGTGTTTAACAACGTGCGTGCAGTGCTTGAAGATTCAGGGTCATCCTGGGATAAAATTGTTGATGTTACTGTGTTTTTGGTCAACATGAAACGCGACTTCCGCAGCTTCAATAAAATTTATGCGGAGTATTTTAAAGACAACCTTCCTTGTCGCACCACCGTTGAGATTAACGCTTTGCCAACGCCTATTGCCATTGAGCTAAAGGTGATTGCCACGATCGATTAATTCTTTACGTTGCGGTAACACAATTTTCAAAGATGCACCGTAAGTTTGCGTCCACATCGGGTGAAAATCCTTGAGGACTTCAGTGTCTGAAACCGCTCCGATTTAATTTTCGGAATATGCGTTTTTACTACTTGCACGTTTTCCTTGCGCTGATTTTTTTTGGCACATCTTCTTCTTCCATTGCACAAACTTTAATCCTAAACGAGGTTTCGAACGGACCGTCGGGAAATCAGGAATATGTCGAGTTTGTTGTGATTGACACAGCAGCGCCATACATCTGCGGAAACACAGCTCCTCCCTGCATTGATATTCGAGGTTGGATTTTTGATGACAATTCCGGATACCACGGAGCAGGTGGAGTAGCAGCCGGTGCAGTGCGTTTTTCCAACGATCCGTTTTGGTCCTGCGTTCCTTTGGGCACCATCATTCTCATTTACAACAGTGCCGATCCGAATACGTCTTTACCTGCCGACGATGTTTCCATGAGCGATGGAAATTGTCGCTTGGTGATTCCTATTTCGAACGCCTTATTTGAAACCAATGCCACAACTCCCGGTGCAGTGGCCTGTTCGTATCCCGCTACAGGATGGACTTCCGGAGGAAATTGGAATTCCACTTTATTGGCCAATACAGGCGATTGTGCACGCGTGGTGAACTTGGCAGGATGCGAAGTGTTTTCGCTTTGTTATGCAGCACCCAATCAAAACACGCTGATTTATTTCAACAGCGGAGGTTCCGGTCAGGATAACGTTTGGTTTTTCAACGATACCGATCCGAGCGATCCTGCGAATTGGGGCGAAGGTTGTGCTGATCCCGCCAATTGCGGTAGTAACGATCAAACACCCGGACTCCCCAACAATGCTGCCAATGCGGCCTTTATTGGGCAGTTTAACAATGGTTGTTCTATCATCACTCCTTTGGCATTAAGTGCTTCCGGTCTCGATGGAAATTGTGGTTGCAATGCTTCTGCGAGTGTTAATGCTTCTGGTTCTATTCCGGGCTATACTTACGAATGGTTTGATGCTTCTTTTGTTTCCATCAATCAAACATCAGCCACCGCAACGAATCTTTGTGCAGGTACTTATCATGTTATTGTTACTTCTTCGATTGGATGTGCCGATACCGCAACGGTTGTTGTAAATACGACGAGCGGATTTTCCATCACCGTGAATGGAACCGACGCTTTGTGCAATGGTTTTTCGAATGGAACAGCCACGGTTACGACAACAGGAGGAACAACTCCTTTTGATGCACAATGGAATCCCGCACCATCTTCGGGCCAAGGAAATTTAAGTGTTTCCGGATTAAGCGCAGGAACCTATTCAGTGCTTGTTACCGACGATAATGGCTGCACGGCAAATGGTTCGGTAACCATCAACGAACCAACACCCATTACAATCATCACCAGTGTAACCGATGCTGATTGCAACACTGCCAATGGTTCTGCAAGTGCAAATGCAGGAGGCGGAACAGGGGTTTTGGATTATTCCTGGAATACCAGTCCTGTGCAAAATACAGCGAACGCTACCGGACTTTCTGCAGGAAATTATACTGTTACCGTAAGCGACGACAACAATTGTACGACTACTGCTAATGTGGTGGTGACTTCAATTTCCGGAGCTTCCATTGATGCGGTGCAAACCACGGCGGCTTCTTGTTTTGGTGTTTGTGACGGTGCTTTGCAAGTAACGGCAAGTGGTGGAACTAGTCCGTATTCCTATGCATTGAATGGTGGCGCAACGCAATCAACAGCTTCCTTTAGTGGATTATGTTCCGGAAATTATGTGGTTTCGCTCAGCGATGCTGCAGGTTGTTTGAGCACGTTTAATGCTGTTGTAAATGAACCTTCGCTATTGGAAGTTGATACTGTTCTCGTTGAAACGGTTTTGTGCAATGGCTCTTGTGACGGACAAATTCAGGTGGCCGTTTCCGGAGGTACCACTCCTTATGCGCTGTTGTGGAATACAGGTTCAACCTTAACCGATTTGCAACAACTCTGCGAAGGAGTATATGTGTTGGATGTCACGGATGCAAATGGTTGCGACGCAAGTCTTACCGTTGACCTTGTTGCTCCTGATCCCATTGTGCTTGTGGCAACGGCTACGGATGCGTTTTGCGGACAAAACAATGGCGGTATTCAGGCCTCTGTGTTCATGGGGGGTACAGCACCTTTTGTTTTTTCAATTATCAATCCCGTCGTTCAATCGAATGCTTCCGGAACCTTTTTGAATTTGCCGGTTTCGAATTATACCCTAATTGCCACAGACCAAAACGGATGCACAGACACCGTGTCGGCCTTGGTAAACGATGGAGGAAGTGTGCTTGCTGATTTTTCTTTCACCTTAAATGGAACCATGGTTCAATTCGATAATCAAAGCACAGGTGCAACAAATTATGTGTGGAATTTCGGAGATGGAAATGGCTCTGTGTTTAGCGACCCTTCGCATCTTTACGAAGAAGATTCCAGTTATGTGGTGATGCTTATAGCCATCAACGGTGCCTGCGCAGATACAGCCTATGCAACCATTAACACAGGGTCAGCTTCTATTTTTATTCCCAATGTTTTCTCTCCGAACAACGATGGAAACAATGATGTGTTTGGTTTTTCCGCAAGTGGAATTGAAACGTTTCATTGTATGATTTACAACCGTTGGGGTCAGCTAATGGCGGAGCTTTCCACTCCCGATGCTTTTTGGGATGGTCGTGATGCAAACGGAACTGAAGTTCCCGAAGGTGTTTATTTCTTCATGCTTGAAGCAACATCTTCATTGCCTATTTATGTTGCCACACATACCGATTTACCTGCAGGAAAATCTTTGCATGCGGAAGGTACGGTGACCTTGATTCGCGGAAAATAATTTGCTGAATCGTGTTGCGTTGAATTTTATTTTTTCGAATACGCTTATTTGTAAAGGGGTTTCCGAAGTGTTATTCTGACTTTTTATTTTTTTCGAATGAGCTTTTGTCGCCATTAGTTTTGCGACATGCATCGTTTCGCATTTTGTTTCTTTTTTTGGATTAGCCTAAGTGGTTTTGCGCAAAGCATTTCTTATGAAGATGTTTTAGCGAAGACCAATCAGGTGCGTTTGGAACAACAATTTGTGGGATCGCTTTCGGAAGTTGGTCTGCATGAATTGCCTGTTGGTATTCGAAAAGAAATCAACGGAACGGAATACTTAATTGTCATCGATAGTTTGGTATTGTATCCGCATGGTGCGTTTTGCAATGCTTTTATGTCGGTCGATTTTCCGGGCAGTTCATCTGTTCTTGCTTTTGCTGCACGTGGATTGGTCCTTACGCCTTCCGGAATAAAAGGCGGTGCATTATCACGTTTGTATTTGGTGCATGCTCCCGAAATTCAATTAGGACCGAACACCTCCCTGCTTTTATCTGCTAACGGAAACACCTTTGTCGACTGGGACTGCAACGGCTTTACGGGCATTGGTTTGGGCGGTCAACTTCGTTTTCGTTCCGACTTGATTTATCCTGCATCGCAACCTGATGAAGACCTAAAGACTGAATTTTCTATTTACGCATCCGATCTTCAGAACTTGATTTTTTCTGTATCACTTCCTCCCTTTCGCATCAAAGGATTGCAAGATTTTTCTTTTGAAGTACAGCAAGCCACACTTGATTTATCGTCCATGCAAAACGCTTCGTCCATGCAATTTCCGGCAACTTATGCAGGCACAGGAACAGAATGGACAGGAGTGTATTGTGGGTTGTTCAGTGTTGAATTTCCACCCGAATTTAATCGCGGAAGTTTGCCCATGGTGTTGCAAGGAGCACGTTTGATCATCGATGATTCAGGAATCACCGGTGCGCTTTCTATGGAACGCCCTTTGCCGCAGGGGTCGGGGGATATGATGGGTTGGCGCTTCGGATTAAGTCACATATCGCTTGAATTCGTGCAGAATCAATTGGTAGCAGGAGGTTTATCGGGAGAATTGAATGTGCCTTTACTTGAAGAGCAACAAGCCTTAAAGTTTACAGGAATCATTCATCAACATCCTGAACAGGAGCAATGCGATTTTCTGCTTTCCCTGCAATCGACCGATACCATTGGCATGTCGGTGTGGAATGCACAAATGCAAATTCATCCCGGCTCGGCTTTGCGGGTTGAGCGTCGAAACGGAAAATTTCATCCGCAATTGATTTTGCAAGGTGGTATTGCTTTTGGGTCTTCGTCTTTTGAAAGTGGATTTTTTGCTTTTCAGGATTTACGTATTTCCACCAATGCACCATTTATCGAAGGCGGATATTTTTCGCTCACTCCCTCCGGAGAGGCCAGGTGTGGCGGTTTTCCTTTGTATGTTGAATCGATTGGTTTGCTGATTCAGAATCAAAAACCGGAATTGCATTTGAGTGGCGGAATCAATTTCATGGAACAAAACGACATGGGTTTTTCTGCTGCAACACATATTCGTGTGCTGAGTAAAATTGAAGATGGAAAACTGCAATACGATCAAACCAAAGTGGATGCCATCTCGATTGCCTTGCAGACCATGGCTTTTCGTTTATCCGGACAAATTGCGTTTTTCGAAAATGATCCGCTTTACGGAAAGGGTTTTTCGGGCGAATTGAATTTGTGCATTCCTGAAGTATTGGACCCCGGTTTTTCTGCACGTGCCATTTTTGGTCGACAATCCTTTCGTTATTTCAGTGTGGATGCTTTTGTTCCGGTAACCATTCCGCTTGGTCCAACGCCCATGTCCATTACCCGCTTAAAAGGTGGTTTGAGTTACCGGATGCGTCCACAAAACACTTCGCCCAATCAATACATCAGCACTTTGTTTCAGGATCCTCCTCCCGGAAACGTGTTCACTCAGCCGTATGTTCCCGACGCGCAATATGGGTTGAATTTCCGGGCGGGAGTATCGGCAAAATTCAGTCCCTCCGAGCGTGCTTTCAATGCCGACGGAATGCTTGCTTTGGGCTTCACTCCGGCAGGTGGCTTGCAAGAAATTTTTATCGGCGGAAGGGCTTTTATGTTGTGTACGGTCGCGGAACGACTTCAAAAACCAGCCTCGGTTCAGGGTCAGCTTACTTTACACTATTTGGCCGGTCCGAGAATTTTTGATGCTGATTTTCAAGCTAGCGTGAATGTAACTAACGTAATTTCCGGGCAAGGAAACGCCCATTTTCATCATGACCCGCAGTATTGGTACTTCTGTGCAGGCAGACCCTCTGCTCCGGTTTCAGTGAACTTGATCAATTTTATTTCCGGCCAAGCTTACCTCATGACGGGCAATCAATTGGAGCCCATGGCAGCCCCTCCGGCACAGGTAGCGGGTTTATTTTCGGGTAACAGAAATTCATCTGCCTTGCAAAACGGAACAGGTGTCGTAGCGGGAATTAGGGTCGGAGGCGGACTATACGGAGAAGTAGGTGGAGAGAACCTGCGCGTTTATGGAAGCTTTGCTTATGGTGCAGGAACAGATTTGATGTTGGTCAATTTTGGTCCAAACGCACATTGCGAAGAAAACGGATCTCCGGCAGGATTGAATGGTTGGGTTTTGGAAGGAAGACTGTATGCTTATTTGCAAGGAAATATTGGTGTTGCCGGAAAATTTTTGGGAGAAGATTTCGACATCGTGATTTTATCAGGAAGTGTTGCCGCATTGTTGGAGGGTCAATTGCCAAACCCTTCGTATTTGCGGGGCGCCATGCAATGTTCGTATTCGCTTTTTGGTGCTATCGAAGGATCGGTACAACTCGAATTTGAAACCGGACAAACATGTTCTGTCGTTAATGGGTAGTCTTTATGCGTGTTTTATTCATTTTAGCAAGTGTGTTTTTTTTCTGCGAAAATGCACAGTCAAAACTCATTGCCGATTACCGCATAGTTGAGCGTCAATTGCTTGTTCGTTGGACTACAACTGATATTCCCGAAGCCCCATTTTTTGCAATGAAAGGATTTGAAATTCATGTAGAGGGAGAAAATTTTTCCCTGCACAAGAAAATTATTCCCGACACACTGCATCCTTTGGTGAAGAAGTGGAGCAAGATGAACGTTTCTGAAGAAGAGCAAAACATGTTTGGTGCGCTTTACCTTTTGCAATGCGATACCGACTCTTCCTTTGCAAGAGCAGCAGGATGGATGTATAGCCTGCCGTTCCGAAAAAACAGTATCAAGAAACTTAGTATTCGTTCCCTGTTCACAGGAGAAACGGTTTCTTTGGAGATCAATGCCGAACAAAAATTTAGTTTACCAAAACCGGCTGAGCCCAAATTGAAATGTCGAAATGGCTTGTTGCGAATGAGTTTTGAGGTATTGCATCAAGAATATGCCTACTACGAAATTTGGAGGAAAATGGAGCGCGGAAGATGGGAAAAAATCAATGCACATCCCATGGTTCAATTGCGGCAAGAGGGTCATGGTTCGGACATGCCATTGGTTTTTTTCGACACGCTTGAAACAGATTCAAAAGCGGAATACAAGTATTGCGGAAGAACACCGTTTGGTGAACAAGGACCGTTTTCAGAATTAGTTCAAGTAACCGCACACCCCGATTTTTCAGGCATTCCGGAGCCACGAATCGATTCATCAAATCAATCTGTAACGCGAATTCATGTTGCCTGGAATAATGAAAAAGACAAAGCATTGTGTAATAAGATTTTGCTTTGGGTCTCACCTGATGGCCGACAAAAAGCCCAATTGAATTACCGAAGCAAAGACCTTTCACTGCTTGAATTGCCAAGTCTTTACGGGAAAGGACAAAGGTATTTTCATGTGGCTTATGTGCATGTCAATGGCGATACACTTTTTGCAGATCCCTTGTTGCATTTTGTTCCGGACACCGAGCCTCCGGATAAACCAATTTTAATGTCTGCTATAGCCGACACCCTTGGACATGTGCAATTAAACTGGAAAGCACCGAACGATCTTGATCTTCGAGGTTATCGTTTGTTTTGCAGAAATGCTGTTCAGGAAGAGTGGACGCAAATTTCCCGGCAGTTCATTAGAGACACCTTTTTTATTGATACCGTTTCCTTACATTTTTTGAGTAAGGAGAAGCAGTATGCTGTAGCCTGTTCCGATTCTGCTTTCAATAGTTCGGGTTATTCCAATGCACTGGTGGTTCAACTTCCCGATCGCATACCTCCGCCTGTGCCCACGTTCAAGACGATGCATTTCCGTGGAGATACTTTGTTTTTGTCTTGGCATGCTTATGACCTTGGAAAGCCTTGTAAAGTGATGTTACACATCGCCATGCAGGATAGCTTGCTGACCTTGGCAGTTTCTTCGGCAGATACCCTCATCACCGGACTTTCGGGTATATGCAGGCTAAGTATTCGTGCAATGGATGATTCGGGAAATCTATCGGAATTGGAATCCGCAACAATTGAAATGCCGGACGAAAAAAAATATGCGCTGAATGTGAAAGCGCGTTTTATTTCCGAAAAGGCGGCACATGTTTTAAGCGTGCAATATCCCGATGCAGAAATTTTTCGTGTAGATGTT
>JBIKKU010000139.1:0-7453 GCA_044360245.1 Flavobacteriales bacterium
GCCGGTAGACAAACGCGAGAATTACATCAAGCGTTGTGTTGGACTTCCCGGTGATGTGATTGAAGTGAAATCGAAACAACTTTTTGTAAATGGAAGTCCGTCCGGTGATTCCGAAATGATGCAATTCGACTATTTGTTGACGGTTCCAAAAGATATGGATACATCCCAATTTATTCGTTTGCTGAAGCAGGATTACGATGTAAATTATTCCGAAGTAAAAGTGTTTAATATTTCCGATAGTGTTAGTGGTAACAAGTTTGTTGTTCTTGCTCCCTTATCGAAAAAAGCTATGTTGGCCTATGAAACAAAATTTGGCAAAGGAAGCTGCAATCCAAAAGAGACGCCTAAGGGATATTATGTAAATCCTAATAACATTGGTGAGTTGGGAGGTTATATTCCCATTTTTCCAAACCATCCTGCCTACGATTGGACAGAAGATAATTACGGTCCTTTGAAAATACCGGTAGCCGGTGAAACCGTTCAGTTAAATCTTCAAAACCTTCCCTTGTATTCCAGAATCATTGATGTATATGAAGGGAATGCCTTAGAGGTAAAAGGAAATGATATTTACATCAATGGAAGTAAAGCCACCAGTTATACATTTAAAATGAATTATTACTGGTTGATGGGAGACAATCGCCAACGTTCCGCCGATTCACGCTTCTGGGGTTTTGTTCCCGAAGACCATGTGGTAGGTAAGGCAGTATTCATTTGGTTCTCCAAAGATCCCGAAACAGGAATTCGTTGGAACCGCATTTTTAAAGGCGTGCATTAAGCAATTTCATAAAACGAAAAACCCCGGTAGTTTCCTATCGGGGTTTTTTATGTCTTATTCTTTTCACTTCTTTATTTCGCTCTCTAATTCGAAAAAAAAGAAGCGGGTGGCTGAGAGAAAACTTAAACACTACTTGCTATGAAAAATTTTCACCACCCGCATATGAAAAGAACGATCGTAATGCACATTAAGTGAACATTACAAATGTATCTTTTTTTTGACACCATCCAAGTTTCCTTTTCAACCATTTTTGGGTGTATTCTTGTGAATAAGTCATTCCACAGATTAACAGATTTCTGTTTACAAATTCACAAACAGCAAGGGCTTCAGCGTTTTACTAAACATTAGTTTAACACTTTAAATTGCTGATACTATGAAGGTTCATTTCATTGCCATTGGAGGAAGTGCCATGCACAATCTTGCCATTTCACTAACCAAAAATGGTTATGAAGTGACCGGAAGCGACGATGAAATCGTTGAACCTTCGCGTTCACGTTTGCTTAATCTTGGTTTGCTTCCGGAACAGGAAGGTTGGTTTCCCGAAAAAATACATTCGGGATTGGATGCTGTGATTCTTGGTATGCATGCGCGTGGCGATAATCCCGAATTGGCCAAGGCGAAAGAACTGGGATTAAAAATCTATTCTTATCCCGAATACATCTACGAACAAACACGAAATAAAACACGTGTGGTAATTGGTGGTAGTCACGGAAAAACCACCATTACTTCCATGATTCTTCATGTGTTGAATTACCATCATGTTCGTCACGATTACCTCGTAGGCGCTCAACTGGAAGGTTACGATTGCATGGCCGGATTTTGGGACGATAGCAAAATAGCCGTCATTGAAGGAGATGAATATTTGTCGTCACCGGAAGACCGCCGTCCGAAATTCCATTTGTACCATCCGCACATAGCCATAATTTCAGGAATCGCATGGGACCACATCAATGTATTTCCCACCTTCGAAATTTATGTGGACCAATTCCGAAAATTCATCGACCTCATTGAAGATGGCGGGACATTGATTTTTTGTGATACCGATCAAGAACTCGCTGCCATTGCACCTCTGCACGGAAAAAACATCCGACGCATTCCTTATGTGGCTTATCCCAATGCAACAGAAAATGGATTGACTTCCTTGCTTACACCCAATGGAAATCGTATTCCATTGCTGGTATTCGGCGATCACAACATGCAAAACCTCCATGCAGCAAAACATGCTTGTGCTCAAATCGGTATTTCGGAAGAACAATTTTTCGAAGCCATCCGGAGTTTCAAAGGTGCTGCAAGAAGATTGGAATTGGTGAAGAAAAATGACAGCTGCAACATCTACAAAGATTTTGCACATTCTCCATCAAAACTCAAAGCCACAACTTCGGCGGTGAAAACACAATTTCCAAAACGCAGTCTTGTGGCTTGTATGGAGTTGCACACTTTTTCGAGTTTAACCGAAGCATTTTTGCTTCAATACAAAGGAGCAATGGATACTGCCGATCAGGCCATCGTGTATTTTAATCCGCATACCATTGCACACAAAAAACTAAAACCCATCACCGAAGAGCAGGTCAAACAAGCTTTTGGAAGAAAAGATATTTTGGTCTATACCGATTCTTCTGTTTTGGTGGACGATTTGAAAAAAAGGAATTGGAACAACAGCAATTTGTTGTTAATGACATCCGGAAATTTTGATGGAGTAGATTTTGCTCAGTTGGCAGAATCGCTTATCGCCTGAAAATGGCAAATTTCTTCCATACCCAGGCAATGACAAGGGAATAGAAAAAGGACAACAAGAGCGATCCTACAAGCATTACCGTAGTGGAAAAAAATGCGGAGTAAATCATCTCTGCATATTCTTGTTCTTTTTCTACAAACGAATCGCGACTCAATGCTGCAAGACGATCGGGATTGGCTTTTTGCAGGGAATCAAAATTGACCGCACGCACACGAACCATTTGCGCTTCCACATTGCGGTGCATGTAATCGTGATCGATAGCGCTGTAAAAAAAATAAGCAAAAGCCGAAGCCAAAATCACATACAAAGCCGCACCACGCATGGCGATTTTAACGTCTTCAACATAACCTTTCGATGGACCTTTTTCTTTGAAAGTGCCACGAAGGGTAAATACCATTGCGATAATGATGCAAAGGATGTTTTGAAAAACAACCAGCATATACCATTCATCGTGCTTTCCAATATTGAAAAGCACGAGTTTGGTAATGACATAAATGCTAAATGCTAAAAGTGCTGCGCGAAGGGTAACGGACATATCCTGCGATTAACTATTCATGGATAGGAGGAATTCCTCGTTGCTGCGTGTGTCTTTCATGCGGTCCTTGATAAATTCCATCGCTTCGATAGAGTTCATGTCGGCAAGGTGCTTGCGTAGAATCCATACACGTTGCAGTGTTTCTTTGTCCACGAGCAAATCTTCGCGACGTGTTCCCGAAGCAAGAATATCGATGGCAGGGTAGGTTCTGCGGTTGGAAAGTTTGCGGTCGAGCTGGAGCTCCATGTTACCCGTTCCTTTAAATTCCTCGAAGATCACCTCGTCCATTTTCGATCCGGTTTCGGTAAGCGCCGTAGCTAAAATAGTCAGCGAACCGCCGTTTTCGATTTTGCGTGCAGAACCGAAGAAACGTTTGGGTTTATGCAAAGCATTGGCATCCACACCGCCCGATAATACTTTACCGGAAGCAGGTTGAACCGTGTTATATGCACGCGCTAAACGCGTAATGGAGTCGAGAAGGATACACACATCGTGACCACATTCTACCAATCGTTTTGCTTTTTCCAATACGATATTGGAAACTTTTACGTGACGATCAGCAGGCTCGTCGAATGTAGAAGCAACAACCTCTGCATTAACGGAACGTGCCATGTCGGTAACCTCTTCGGGACGTTCATCGATAAGCAACACGATGAGGTAAACTTCGGGGTGATTAGCAGCAATGGCATTGGCCACATCTTTTAACAACATGGTTTTACCCGTTTTCGGCTGGGCAACAATCATTCCGCGCTGACCTTTACCAATTGGGGCAAAGAGGTCCATAACACGGGTCGACATATTGTCTTTTGAATGTCCGGTAAGCTGAAATTTTTCGGTTGGAAAGAGTGGTGTAAGGTATTCAAACGGCACACGATCGCGGATGTAAGAAGGCGTACGACCATTGATGCTGTCCACTTTAATGAGCGGAAAATATTTTTCGCCTTCACGTGGCGGACGCACAGTTCCTCGAACAGTGTCTCCGGTTTTTAATCCGAAAAGTTTGATTTGTGCAGTAGAAACATATACATCATCCGGTGAAGCAAGGTAGTTGTAATCGGAAGAACGCAGAAATCCATAACCATCAGGCATGATTTCGAGCACACCTTCGGAAGTCACAATACCATCCCAATTGAATTGCGGTTCTTGTTCGCGTTTCTGATGGTGTTGATGTTGTCCTTGGCCCTGACCTTGATTTTGATTCGGGTTCTGATTTTGACCTTGGTTTTGGTGTTGCTGACGTTGGTAGTTTTGATTTTGTCCTTGTCCCTGATGTTGCTGATTATGCTGACGTTGCGGGTAAGGCTGACGTTGTTGGTGTTGATGCTGTTGGTGTTGTTGTTGCTGCTGAACAGGCGGAGCTTGTTGCTCTGCAGGTTTTTCAGTTTCTGCTTTGATTTCGGGAGCAATGCTGCGCGCGTCTTCCTCATCTTCTTCCACAGCAGGACTTTGCACCGGAACAATATATTCCTCTTCTTCTTCTTCCTGAACTACAGGCTCTGCAAAAAGATCTGCAGAATTTCTCAAGGCCTCTTCATCAACCACTTTTGGTCCACTATCCTTAGGTTTACGACCTCTTTTGGGTTTATCTGCAGGACTTTCTTCGGTCTTTTTTTCAACCGCTTTTATTTCTGATTCAGGTTTGACAATACGTTTGCGTTTTGGCTTTTCGTCTTTGTTTTCTTTATCCATGTGTAGGCTTGAAGGTGATAAAATTGAATTGTTTTTTTTGGGGGAAATCACCAACAGAGAAGCTGTAAGTGAGGTAATGGTAATCCTGAAAAAATCGGGATGAGAAACAATTCAGAAGTGAATTGTGGTGCAATAATACAAAAAATAATCACCCTGCAAGGTATTGTGGAAAAAATGCATCAGAATCGTGAACTACGGCGGAAAAGACGGATGCATCCTTTGGCTTCGGCCTGAAAATCGGGGAAAAGTCGTTGACTGCGGCATACGAGGGCACTTTCGGGCAGACTTGGCGGACGAGTTCCGCTATGGATCCAGCTGCGGATGTCATCTGTAAGTCGGTCTGCGTGACTTCGGGCTTGCGCGATGATTTTTTCGACTGTCCGAACGGTGGGGTATTGACCGCTACCCATATAATTTTCCGAATCACCAAAAAAATGAAAAGACCGAATGATTCTTTCCTTACCCACAGTTCCCGAAAACAGCAAGGAGCGTTCCGGTTGATGCGGATGTTCAGCGCGTAAAATGCCATCTTTTTCAAACATTTCCTGTTGCACCATGGAAATCAGGGAAAGAAAAAATTGATTCTGACAATCAACTTGAAAATGAATGGGGAGTTCACTTGCAGCATTGCCACATCGGATGCGCAGATGTCCTTCACGCTCCAGTTTCATGTAAAATTGTTCTCGCCAGTGACTGGTTTCGGATATCACAATCAAATCGATTTGCTCTTTTTTCATGAATGAAAATTTGTGCGATAATCGGAACTATGCTTGAATAAAAAAGCAGCAAAAATTCCAATGCATTAAAGTTCGGCTTTGTCCCTAAACAGGCGTATCGTCAATCGTTTCAACCGTTTCTTCAATGCATGAGCATCATGGAAAGTATTGTTGTATCTTGAAGCCATGAGAAAATGGATCTTTTTCTGCTTGGTGTTGACCGCTTTTCAAAGTTCAGCACAATTGAACATGAATTTGTTGTCGCAGCTGAATTATCAACCCATTCGCAATACGGGGACGTCCAATTTATGGGGATATACCGACGAATTAGGCAATGAATATGCATTGGTGGGATTGAACAATGGTGTTTCTATTGTTGATGTAACCGATCCTGTCAATCCGGTGGAGGTGTATTATGTTCAAGATACCGTTTCCATTTGGAGAGAAATTAAAGTTTGGCAAAACTATGCTTATGTCACTACAGAAGCCGATGCAGGATTGTTGATCATCGATTTGTCTCCATTACCATCTTCTACTGCACTTTCAACGTATCGCTTTTTTGGTCTGGCCGGGAATCAATGGACTTCTGCACATTCGCTGTTTATCGACGAAAATGGCATCTTGTATTTACATGGCGCCAATCGCGGGAATGGTGGTGTAATTTTCTACGATTTGAGTGTCGATCCCATCAATCCGCCCGAGGTGGGACAATACGATGCTTTCTACGTGCATGATAGCTACGCAAGGGGAGATACGCTTTATGCAGCGCATATTGTAAATGGTTTTTTTAGTGTTTTGGATGTAAGTAATAAAGCCAATCCGATTGTTCTTGCGCAACAATTAACCCCGGGTGTTTTTACACACAATGTTTGGTTGAGTGATGATGGTCAATACCTTTTTACAACCGATGAAGTAAGTGGTGCAAGTATTGCATCTTATGACATTTCCGATTTGGCGGATGTACAATACCTCGATGAAGTGCGCTCCTATCAAGGCAATGGATCCATTCCGCACAATGTGTATTACAAAGACGGTTGGTTAGTGACTTCCTATTACCGCGATGGTGTAAATGTGGTAGATGCACATGATCCTTCCAACCTCATTGAAGTGGGGTATTACGATGTTTCTCCGCTGACCGGAAACGGATTCAATTCCATTTGGGGCGTGTATCCTTTTTTCGCTTCCGGAAATCTGATTTTATCGGATATGGAAAATGGATTGTATGTGATTGGCGTGACCTACGAGCGTGGTTGTTTTTTGCATGGAACCATTTCCAATTCCGTCAATAGTCAACCCATTTACAATGCGAGTATCACCTTTATGAATGATGGACAGAGTGATTTGTCCGATGCTTCGGGAATTTACCACACCGGAAAAACAAATGCCGGAAATTACGATGTGATTTTTTCGCGTCCGGGATATTATTCCGATACGGTTTACAACATTGCGCTTAGTCCCGGAGATACTACCATTGTTGATGTTGCTTTGGTGCCTATTCCAACTGTCAGCATTAGTGGAGTGGTTTCGGAACAGGGAAGTGGAACATTGTTGCCGGGAGTGGATGTCAAAATTTTCAATGATGATTTTACATTCATCACTACCACCGATGCGTTTGGAAATTATATGTTTTCCTCTGCCTATGAAGGAACTTACCATGTGCAATTCGGAAAATGGGGATGGTGGTCGTATTGCAATGATGTGGTCACTTTTGCATCTTCGGTAAATACGTATGATGTGCAGTTGGAAAAAGGATATTACGATGATTTTGCATTTGATAATTCCTGGATCATCAGTGGTATTCCGCTTTCGGGACAATGGCTGCGTGATGTTCCCATTCCAACCGGATTGCCTGATGGAACGCGATGCAATGCGCATACGGATGTGAATTACGATTGCGACGATAAATTGTACATGACCGGAAACTCTCACGGACCGGCCAATACAGCAGATCTTGATGGAGGTCCTGCCATGCTTACTTCTCCTGTTTTTGATTTGACTTCCTA